>JANOAM010000361.1:0-18954 GCA_031411215.1 Betaproteobacteria bacterium | reverse complement strand
ACCAGCCGTCAGCGCGTCGGTCATGGGCGTCAGCAGCCCGCCGCGCACCGTGAAGCCGCCGGTGACGATCATCACCTTGTGGTGGCCAAAGCCCGACACCGCCTGCCCCAGCCGCGCGCTGGAGCCCGGCCCCACCAGCAGGGTGGGCTGCGGGATGGGCATGAAGCGGGTCACCATGCCCGCGCCCTTCATCAGCGCGCCCAGGCCGGCGGCGCGGGTGGCTTCGGGGATGAAGTCGAACGTCAAGGTGTGTCTCCTGTGGCTGGGCGCTGCCTGCGGCGGGTTGGGGGGTGCCCGCGGGCGCGCCTCGTTGAATGTAGACGGGCCGCGCATTCTGCGGCCCGGTGGGTTCCCGTACACGAGGCCTTCTGTGGCTTAGAGCGGGGTCTCCAATTCCAGTTGGTGAGCCTTTTTCCAGGAGCCTGCCGCCTGCGACGCCTGGCCTAACATCCAACTATGGCGGACATGTTGCGGGGAGGCGGCATGAGGAGACAGTTTTTGGCCGGGTGGGGTGTGGCCTTTGCTTGCTCGTTGCTTGCGCCGGGCGGGCTGGTGGCTGGGGCGGATGCGCTCGGGACTGAGCCACCTTCGGCTGCAGCTGAGATGTCTGGCCCGGACGCCGACCTGCTGGCCCAGATTACGACCTGGTCCCGAGACGCGTTTTCGGCGGCCGACGACGTACCGCTGGACGAAGACCTGCGATTGGCTGCGACACGCCTCGGACGGCAACAGGTCGCGCGCTTGCGTTCGCTGTGGCCCGAGTGGATAGCCCAGGAGCGCCAGCATGCGGGCAGCCGGGGTCTGCGCGGCCGTGAACTCACGGAGCTGATCTTCAACAGGGCCCTGAACGAGATGGGGCTGTGGTTCGTCGACACGGCCGGCCCGGAGCAGGACGCGCTCTGGTTGACGCTTGCCCGGGCGCCCACAGCCTGCCAGTACGTCCCATCCTGGCCGTTTGCCCGGCTCATCGCCATGGTCCAGGCCGTGCCCAGGGAAGACCGGCCGGCACTGCTGGCAGCCGCGGAGGCTGCTCTATTGCGCTGGGGCACCCGGCGCGCCAGTCTGCCGCAGCGCCCCCCGGCAGCCGCGCTGGAAGCCGCGGACAAGGCGATCGGGCAGTTACGCGCCGGGCTGCAGACGGCAGCGCAACCGATGACGCCGTATTTGGCCGGCATGCTGTTCGTCCGGGACCGGGCGTCCGGCGGGCCGGACCGCTGGGAGCGCTGCGCCAAGAGTCAATGGTGGCTGACGTCACAACTGGCCGACGCCGCAGCCGACCGGGCCATGGCAGTCGCGGTCTTTCGCCATGCCCGGCTCTTCGACATCCAGGATTTCGTTCCGGCGCCGTACCTGGCCAAGGTGGAACCGCCGAATCCGGGCAAGACGACGCCCGGCTACCCCCGGGTGGCCAACTTCTTCCGTGTCGAGGGCTCGACGACCGTGCTGTCGGAACTCGACGCGCAGGGCCGCTTGCTGGCCGCCCAGGTGGTCGATCGCAAGATCCAGGTGCCTGGTGTGCGCGACAACCCGCCCGTGGCGTTCGAAGGGGTGTTCGACGCGGCGACGCTGGACTATGCCAAGCGGCGGTCCTACGTCGGCACCACGGCGACCAAGGTCCGCACCGAACTGGTCTGGAAACTGAGCGGGGATGACGATGCAGCTCGTTGAAAAGGCGCGACGCCTGTGCATGCTGGGCTTGCTGGCACTGTCGGTGGCGGGCGCATGGGCGCAGGAACCGACGCCGGGTGTGGGGAATCAGCCGACGGTGCCCGACCAAGTGGAGGCAGCCTTCCGTTGGGGAAATTTTGCCGAACTCGAGCGGCTCTATGCCTTGTACGGCAAGTCCGGTGTCCGGTCTCCGCTGACCGGCGCACCCCGGATCGGGCATTTCTGGATGGGCATCGGCCAGATCACCAAGTCGAACCTGAAGGTCTCCGATGCTTACTACCTGCAGTTGGACGCGTTGACCGGTCAGTGGGCCCGCGAACATCCGCAGTCGGTCATGGCGCAGGTGCTGCACGCCCGCAGCCTGGTGGCTCACGCCTGGGCCCATCGAGGCAACGGGCTGGCCAAGACGGTGTCGCCCGCGGCCTGGGCTGAATTCGGCAAGTACCTTGAACGGGCCGCCGAGCATCTGCAGCGCACCGAAGCGCTGGCCGTCAAGGACAGTTCCTGGAATGAGGTCCTGCTGGACGTGGGCCGCGGCCTGGGGTGGGACACCTCACGCCTGATGGCGGTGTTCGAGGACGGCATCGCCAAGAATCCGGACCACGAAAACCTGTACTTCGTGATGCAGACCAACTTGCTGCCCAAGTGGGGCGGCAATCTGGAAACGGTCGATCGCTTCATTGCCCTGGCGGTCAAGAACACGCGTGAGAAGCTGGGCATGGAAATGTATGCCCGCCTGTACGCGGGACTCAGCTATGACGAAGTGGAGCAGCAGCTCTTCACCCAGACCCGTGCGTCCTGGGCCAGCATGAAAGTCGGCTTCGAGGACCGCTTGCGCCGTTACCCCCACGAGGACCATCGCAACATGTTTGCCTACTTCGCCTGCATGGCGAAGGACAAGGCGACGTTGCAGGAGCAACTGGATCAGCTGGGCGAGCGCTACAACGCTCTGTTCTGGGGCAGCAACCCCGCCCGCAACTACGAGGCCTGCAAGCAGTTCGCTCAGCAGGTGTAGCGCGCCGTTGCGTGCGCGCCGCTCAGCGGTTGATGTCGCCCAGGCACAGGTACTTCACCTCCACATAGTCGTCCATGCCCTGGCGCGCACCTTCGCGGCCCAGGCCGCTTTGTTTGACGCCGCCAAAGGGCACTTCGGCCGTGCTGATGAGGCCGGTGTTGACACCCACCATGCCGTACTCCAGTGCTTCGCCAACGCGGAAGATGCGGCCGATGTCGCGGCTGTAGAAGTAGCTGGCCAGGCCGAACTCCGTGGCGTTGGCCAGGGCCACCACCTCGGCCTCGGTCTCGAACTTGAAGATCGGGGCGACCGGGCCGAAGGTCTCCTCGCGGGCACACACCATGTCGCTGGTCACGTCGGCCAGCACGGTGGGCGTGAAGAAGCGGTCGCCCAGGGCCTGGTTGCGTGCACCGCCCACCACCACACGCGCGCCCTTGGCCACCGCATCGGCGACATGGCTTTCCACCTTGGCGATGGCCGCGTCGTCGATCAGCGGGCCCTGGCTCACACCCGCATCAAAGCCGTTGCCCACCTTGATGCCCGCGGCTTTGGCGGCCAGCTTTTCCACGAAACTGTCGTACACGCCCGCCTGCACATACAGGCGGTTGGCGCAGACGCAAGTCTGGCCCGCATTGCGGTACTTGCTGGCCATGGCACCTTCCACCGCGCTGTCGATGTCGGCGTCGTCAAAGACGATGAAGGGCGCGTTGCCGCCCAGTTCCAGGCTGATCTTCTTGATGGTGCTGGCACATTGCCGCGCCAGGATCCGGCCGACTTCCGTGCTGCCGGTGAAGGACAGGTGGCGCACGACATCGCTGCTGCACAGCACGTTGCCGATCGCGATGCTGTTGTCGCTGTCGGCAGACAGGATGTTCAGCACACCCGCCGGCATGCCCGCACGCTGCGCCAGTTCGGCCACGGCCAGCGCGGACAGCGGCGTCTGCTCGGCGGGCTTGATGATCACCGGGCAGCCCGCGGCCAGGGCCGGTGCCACCTTGCGCGTGATCATGGCAATCGGAAAGTTCCAGGGCGTGATGGCCGCAAACACACCGATGGGCTGCTTGATGACCAGGTAGCGCTTGTTGTTGTCGGTGGTGGGGATGGTCTCGCCGTAGACACGCTTGGCTTCTTCGGCAAACCACTCCAGGAAGCTGGCGCCGTAGCCGACTTCGCCCTTGGCTTCGGCCAGCGGCTTGCCTTGTTCGGCGGTCATGATGCGGGCCAGGTCGTCAGCGTTGGCGTGCAGCAGCGCAAACCACTTCATCAGCACGGCGGCGCGTTCCTTGGCCGTCTTGGCGCGCCAGGCCGGCCAGGCTTTTTCGGCCGCGCTGATGGCGGCCGCCGCGTCCACCGCGCCCAGGTTGGCCACCTGGGCCAGTTCCAGTCCGGTGGCGGGGTCGGTGACGGCGAAGCGGGCACCGCTCTGGGCGGCCATCCAGTTGCCGTTGATCAGCGCGTCGGTCTTGAGCAGGCTCGGGTCGTTCAGCGCCGCCAGCGGCGAGGTTTTCATGTCCATGGATGAGGGTCTCCTTGCTCAGCACGATAGCAAGTCCGGGTGCCTGCACGCGCCCACCGTGGCTATGCTCGGGCGATGTCCACCGCCGACTGCACCACGCGACCGCGACACACCATCCGCTGCGCCATGCTGGCCTGCCTGGTGGTGCTGACGGCCTGCGGAGGTGGCGGTGGCGCTGACGAAGCCCCGCTGCCCGCGCCGCCACCGCCACCACGCCAGGCCAGCGCGGAGACGCTCGTGGCCAGTGGCTGCACCGGCGGCTCGGCCAGCGGCACGGTGGTTGTCAACGCCGAGGTCGAGCCCTGGGCCGCCCTGGACCCCACCAACAACCAGCGCATCCTGGCCGCCTGGCAGCAGGACCGCTGGAGCAATGGCGGGTCACGTGCCATCACCAGCGCGGTCAGCGCCGATGGTGGGGCCACCTGGCAGCGCAGCCTGCTGCCGTTCTCGCGCTGCGGTGGCGCTGCGCCCGGCAGTGCGGGTGACTTCGAACGGGCCACCGACCCCTGGGTGGACTACACGCCCGACGGCACCGCGCTGGTCATGGCGCTGGGTTTCAGCGGCGTGTCGCTGGCCGACGGCTCGGTCAGCGCGATGTTGGCTGCGCGGTCGATCGACGGCGGGCGCACCTGAGCGCGCCGTCCACCCTTGCCCGTGACGGTGGGGCCTTCTTCCACGACAAGAACACGCTGACTGCCGACCCCACTGCGGCCGGCATGGTCTATGCCGTTTGGGACCGGCTGGACCGCGCCGGCAACGGCCCTGCGCTGCTGGCTCGCAGCACCGACGGTGGCATCAGCTGGGAAACGGCGCGGGTCATCTACAACCCCACCGTCGCCGGCGGCGTGAGCCAGACCATCGGCAACCGGGTGGTGGTGCTGGGCGCAGGCGCGCAGCGGGGCGTGCTGGTCAACCTGTTCACGCAGATCGACAGCGTCGGTACACAGTCCTCGGCGCGCGTGGGGGTGATGCGCTCGGCCGACCGCGGCCTGACGTGGGACGCACCGGTCTTCATCGCCTCACAGCAGAGCGTGGGCACCCGCGACGCCGCCAGCGGCCAGACGGTGCGTGACGGCGGCATCATCGCCAGCATCGCCGCCGGCCCGGACAACGGCCTGTGGGTGGTGTGGCAGGACAGCCGCTTCTCGGCGGGTGCGCGCGATGCCATTGCGCTGTCACGCTCCGCCGATGGCGGGCGCACATGGAGCACGCCGGTGGCGATCAATGCCGTGGCCGGCGCCGCGGCCTTCACGCCGGCCGTGCACGTGCGCGCCGACGGCCTCGTCGGCGTGTTGCACTATGACCTGCGCAACAACACGGCCGATGTGAACACGCTGCCGGCCAATGCCTGGCTGCTGAGTTCGCGCGACGGCATCGTCTGGAATGAGGTCGCGGTGGCCGGCCCCTTTGACATGATGCGCGCGCCGCAGGCCGGCGGCCTGTTTCTTGGCGACTACCAAGGCCTGGTCAGCGTGGGCACCAGCTTCATCCCCGTGCTGGTGACGACCGGCGCGCAGGCCAGCGACCCCACACAGGTCACGGCGCCCTTGCTCAGCGGCATCACGCAGCAGCTGTCGCTGTCCCGCGCCAGGCCTTCATTGGGCGGCGATGCCACCACGCGCGCGGCCCTGTCCGCGTCCGGCAGCGACGCCATCGGCCAGGCGATGGAGCGCCGCGTACCAGGTTGGCGCCAAAGGGTGCAGGGCAGCGCGCGACCGCCCGGGTTGGCACCCTAGCCAGCGAGGGCATGGCCGCCGGATGGGCCTCTGTGTACGACCCGGGTGCCCTTTAGAATCAAGAACTTGCACGCGGCCCTGGATGGGGCCGCCTTGCTCAGACGGCCCTGGATGGGCCGCTTTGCGCTTGCCACCTTCAACGTCAGCCATCGGCCCGCACCGTCCATGAAAGCCTCCGAGATCCGCGCTACCTTCCTGAAGTTCTTCGAATCGAAGGGCCATGCCGTGGTCGCCAGCTCGCCGGTGGTGCCGGGGGACGACCCCACGCTGCTGTTCACCAACGCGGGCATGAACCAGTTCAAGGACGTGTTCCTGGGCTTTGACAAGCGCAGCTACACACGTGCGGCCACCAGCCAGAAGTGCATACGCGCCGGTGGCAAGCACAACGACCTGGACAACGTCGGCTACACCGCGCGCCACCACACCTTCTTCGAGATGCTGGGCAACTTCAGCTTCGGCGACTACTTCAAGAAGGACGCCATCGCGTTTGCGTGGGAACTGCTCACCGTGCACTTCAAGCTGCCCCAGGACAAGCTGTGGGCCACCGTGTACGCGGAAGACGACGAGGCCTACGACATCTGGTTGAAGGACATCGGCCTGCCGCCTGAGCGCATCGTGCGCATCGGCGACAACAAGGGCGGCCGCTTCATGTCCGACAACTTCTGGATGATGGGCGACACGGGTCCTTGCGGCCCCTGCAGCGAGATCTTCTTCGACCACGGCCCGGACGTGGCCGGCGGCCCGCCGGGCAGCGCGGAACAGGACGGTGACCGCTACATCGAGATCTGGAACAACGTCTTCATGCAGTTCAACCGCACCGAAGACGGTCAGATGCACCCGCTGCCCAAGCCCAGCGTGGACACCGGCATGGGCCTGGAGCGCCTGGCTGCGGTGCTGCAGCATGTGCACAGCAACTACGAGATCGACCTTTTCACGCACCTGCTGGCTGCGGCCAAGAGCGCGGTGGAGCAGGCGGGTGGTGCGGACGTGGACCCGGCGTCACCGTCGCTGAAGGTCATTGCCGACCACATACGCGCCACGACCTTCACCATCACCGACGGCGTGATCCCCGGCAACGAAGGCCGCGGCTATGTGCTGCGCCGCATCACCCGCCGTGGCATCCGCCATGGCTACAAGCTGGGCGCACGCAAGCCCTTCTTCCACAAGCTGGTGATGCCGCTGGTGGCGGAGATGGGCGGCGCCTACCCGGAGCTGGTGCGTGAAGGCGCGCGCGTGGTGGACGTGCTGCGCCAGGAGGAAGAGCGTTTCTTCCAGACCATCGCCAACGGCATGGAGATCCTTGAAGCAGAAATGCTCCGGGCGCGAATTGGCCCGAAGTCCCAATTGAACATCGACGTTCTTGGGTCGCCTCTCACTCTAATGAACGCTCCGCCGCCACATATCAGCGGTGAGGTTGCCTTCAAGCTGCACGACACCTACGGCTTCCCGCTGGACCTGACCGCCGACGTCTGCCGCGAACGCGGCGTGACCGTGGACGAAGCCGGTTTCAACGTGGCCATGAACCGCCAGCGCGAGCAGGCCCGTGCCAGCGCCAAGTTCAAGATGGCCGCGGGCCTGGACTACCAAGGCCAGGACACACAGTTCCACGGTTATGAACACCTGGTGTGCGAGCACAGCAAGGTGGTGGCGATCTACGCAGAAGGCAGCCCGGTGGCCAAGGCCAAGGCGGGTGATGACGTGGTCATCGTGCTGGACCACACGCCCTTCTATGCAGAAAGCGGTGGCCAGGTGGGTGACACCGGCGAGCTGCGCAACACCCGTTCGCGCGTGATCGTCGAAGACACGGTCAAGGTGCAGGCGGCGGTGTTTGGCCACCAGGGCCGCATCGTGGAAGGTGAAGTGGAAGTGGGCGACGGGTTCGTGGCCCGCGTGGACGCCGAGCAGCGCGCCCGCACCGTTCGCAACCACAGCGTCACGCACCTGATGCACAAGGCACTGCGCGAAGTGCTGGGCGCCCATGTGCAGCAGAAGGGCAGCCTGGTCAACGCTGAGCGCACACGCTTCGACTTCGCGCACAACGCGCCGGTGACGGACGAGCAGGTGACGAAGATCGAAGCCCTGGTCAACGCCGAAATCCTGGCCAACAGCGCCACGCAAGCGCGTGTGCTGCCCATCGACGAGGCGCAGAAGACCGGCGCCATGATGCTGTTCGGCGAGAAATACGGCGACGAGGTCCGTGTGCTGGACATCGGCAGCAGCCGCGAACTCTGCGGCGGCACGCATGTGCAGCGCACGGGTGACATCGGCCTGTTCAAGATCGTCGCCGAAGGTGGCGTGGCAGCAGGCATTCGCCGGGTGGAAGCGGTCACCGGCGGCAACGCGCTGGCTTATTTGCAGCAGCTGGAGGGCAGCGTCAACGGCCTGGCCAACACGCTGAAAGCCACGCCGGCCGAAGTGCCGGGGCGTGTGGCGGCCGTGCTGGAGCAGGTGCGTGCGCTGGAAAAGGAAGTCATCGCGCTGAAGAGCAAATTGGCTTCATCGCAAGGCGACGAGCTGATGGCCCAGGCCGTGGACGTCAAGGGCATCAAGGTCGTGGCCGCCGTGCTGCAAGGCGCCGACGCCAAGGCCCTGCGCGAGACGGTGGACAAGCTGAAGGACAAGCTCAAGACGGCGGCCATCGTGCTGGCGGTGGTGGACGGCGGCAAGGTGCAATTGGCGGCGGGCGTGACGGCCGACAGCATGGGCCGGGTCAAGGCCGGTGAGCTGGTGAACTTCGTCGCCCAGCAGGTGGGCGGCAAGGGCGGCGGCAAGCCGGACATGGCCATGGCCGGCGGCACCGATGCAGCAGCTCTGCCGAAGGCGCTGGCCGGTGTGGCGGCGTGGGTGGCCGAGCGCGCCTGACGCGGGAACCTTTCTTCCCATGGACAAGGGGCCCCGAGGGGCCCCTTTTCAGTAGCGCGCTGCAGGTGGCGAACCACCTGCCCTGACGGCCTTAGAACTCGTAAGACAGCGCGATTTGCGCCGCCCACTGGCTCTCGCCCTTGTTCTGGCGGGTGGTGTAGTCCGTCGGACCCGTCGCGTTGTTCAGGCTGTAGATGTACCGGCCCTGTGCATCCGTGCCCTTGTAGTTCACAAAGCCGCGGCGTGAGCCGCCCGCCGAGGCGAAGACCACTTCGTCGGTGCGGCCCCACTTGCGGTTGATCAGGTTGCCGAAGTTGAAGATGTCGAACTTGATCTTCGCCTTGTGGGTACTCAGGAAGCCCGGGATTTCCTGGGTCAGGCGCACATCGAAGTTGTTCACCCAGGGTGACGTGCCACTGTTGCGGCCGACCACCTTGCCCGCAGAGTTGCGCAGCTCGGCGTACTGGTTGACGATGTTCCAGAAGGCCTGCTCTTCCGCAGCGCCACCGGCGAAGACCACTTCACCCGAGCCCTGGCGGCTAGGGATGTACATCAGGTCGTTGTTAGCAATGCCATCACCGTTCAAGTCGTTGCGGTAGGTCCAGCTGTAGTTCTTGCCGCTGCGGCCTTCGTAGGTCACGCCAAAGGTGGTCTTCAGCGAACCGAAGAGTGCCTTCTCCCAGTTCACCGTGCCGTTCACCCGGTCGCGGATCTGGTAGGCAGAAGCGGCGGCCACGTCTTCATTGGGGTTGAAGACCGAACGGGCATTGAAGTTGGAGCTGGACACCGAGGACGTGAGCGGGCTTACCTCAGTCGTACGCGTCTTGGTGTAGGCCATCTGCCAGGTCAGGCCCGGCAGCGGCTGTTGCGTGACGGCCAGCGTGACGGCGTCACCACCACCCTTGTTGCTGCCGCTGGCCAGCAGCACGTTGCCATAGCTCAAGTTGCTCAACGCCTTGGCCGAAGGCGCGGTGCCGCCGCAACCGGCCGCGGTCGCAGCGGTGGCACCAGCCGCAGTCCAGCAGTTGGTGTTGTAGCCGGCGGCGTTGTAGTACATCTCGCGGCCGTCGTTGCCGTAGGCGGTGACCGCACCCAGGTTCAGGTTGCGGTAGTAGACGCCCTTGTTCACCTTCGTGTGGATCCACTCGGCACCAAGGACCATGCCCGCGGGGCCTTGCACCTCAAAGGCCAGGTTGGACTTCCAGACCGAAGGTTGCGCCAGCGACGGGTCCAGGAAGTCCACGTTGGCCGCCGGATTCGCGCCCAGGGCCTGCTGGTTGTTGACGTCCGTGCGCAACACGCCGCCGGTCGTGCTGCAGGCGGCGCGCGTGGTGCCGCCGCTCAGCTCGCCAGAAGGGCCGCAGCCGTAGAACGACGTGGCAATGCCGGTGTTGCTGTACGGGTTGGACAGCCACACGTTGGCGGCGGCTCCCTGGAACAGGCCCAGGCCGCCGCGCAATTGCATCTTCTGATCCTTGGAGCCCAGGTCCCAGTTGAAGCCCAGGCGGGGCTGGATGAGCGAGTCACCGTCAGGCGTGACGGTGTTGTCGTAGCCAAAGCCGCCGGTCTGGCGCGTACCCGTGCCACGGCCGGTGACCACGGCCAGGCCGATGGGGCCTGCCGCTGCGGCGTTGGCGATGGGCCGGTCGGGCATGTCCAGTGTGTCGACCCGCACGCCCGCGGTCAGCGTGAACTTGGGCGCGATCGTCCATGTGTCCTGCAGGAACAGGCCGAAGTTGTTCAGGTTCCACTTGGCAATGGCGTCATCCAGCGTCTTGCCGGGCAGGGCGATCTGGGCTTGATAGGCCGAGGCGCGGCCGAGGCGGAAGTTCTCCGCGATGGCTGCTTCCAGTTCGGCCGGTGTGGCCGTGGCGCAGGTGCCTGAGTTGCCGGAACCCACCACACCGCCTGTGCCGCTGAGCGGCGTCGTGTAGGTATAGGCGTTCTCGCACTGGAACTTGTACTGCCCGTACGCGTCCTGCAGGAAGGCGTTGAAGACCTTGTTTTTCGAGAAGTCCGCACCGCCCTTGACCTCGTGCGAGCCCAGGTTCCAGTTCAGACCCAGGAAGCCATCCACAGTCTTGACGAACAACTGATTGAAATGGCGGCTGCGCTCGGTACCTGTGACCAGCGTGGGCTGCGTGGTGGACGCACCGTTCACGTCGAAAGAGATCTGCGGGAGCCTGGAGTTGTTGTCAGGCACGCTCTTGTAGTCACGGTACGAGGCGCGTACTTCGGAGCTGAAGTTCGGCGTCCAGTCGGCGAACCACTGGCCCACCACCGTGTCCAGTGTCTTCTTCTGGGTGTACCAGTCGGAACTGAGCGACAGCGTGGTGGAGTTGATGTTCGGGTAGATCGGGGTGTCTTCCTTGGTGCTGGTCCAGCGCAGCATGGCGCGCTGCGAATCGCTGATGGTCCAGTCCAGACGAACCAAGGCGTCCTTGATGTTCTGGAACACCTCACCGGGCGGTTCAATCGTGCCCAGGTCGACGTTGTAGGTGGTGCGGGCCACGTTCTGAAGGCTGGTGATCAACGCCGGGCTGATCCCCACGTTGGTCTTGGCGCTGCCGATGGGGCCAAAGTCAATGGAGGCCAGCGAATTCTTCGTCTCTTCGTAACCGACGAAGAAGAACAGCTTGTCCTGGATGATCGGACCGCCCAGCACAAAGCCTTTCACGTCCACCTTGAAGGGCGCGGGTTTGAAGTAGGTACCGTTACCGCCGGCCGTGGTGGGCCTGCTGTAGCGACTGCCGGCCACGCTTTCATCGCGGTGCGAGCCATAAAGAGTGCCGTGGAATTCGTTGGTACCGCTCTTGGTAACGGCGTTGATGTTCGCGCCGGTGTAGCCGGTCTGGGTGACGTCGTAGTTGCTGAGGTTGACCTGCACCGACTGGATCGCATAGATCGAGATCGGCTGCTTGGACAGCGGCAGGTTGTTGGACTCCAGGCCGAAGGTGTCGCTGATGTTGACGCCGTCGATGGTGATGTTGTTGTAGCGGCTGTTCTGACCCAGGGCGGAGATTTCGCCGCGTTCCTTGTCGGTCTGGGAGATGCGTGGGTCGATGCGCGCAAAGTCCTGCAGGTTGCCGGTGAGCGACGACAGGTTGGCCAGGTCGCGCGCGCCGATGGCCGTGGTGGCGCCCATGTTGCTGGCGCCAAACTTGTCGGCCAGGATGCGCGAACCGGTCACCGTCACCTGCGCCGAACGGCCCAGCAGCAAGTCCATCGACAAGGTCTCGGCCAGCGCCAGATAGATGCCCTCGCGCTTTTCAGTGTCACCGGCCTTGCTCACGGTGATGGTGTAGGGGCCACCCACGCGCAGGCCACGGGTCACCCAGCGGCCACCGGAGTCGGTGACGGTGCTGGCGGTGGCACGCGATTCGGTGTGCACCACGGTGACCGCAGCGCCGGCAATGGGCTTGCCATCCAGGCCGACCACCAGGCCGCCCACGGCGGAGGTGGTGTTCTGTGCCAGGGCCGGGGCGGCGGCCACCACGGCCACGGCAACCGCCACGGCGGTCAGCGGGAAACCCATCCAGTCTTGTCGATTCATGTTCTCGGTCCTCGGTCTTGGAAACTTGGTCTTGGAAACGTGTTTGGGAAAGTACTCGGCGACTCTTGCAGCCGGTTACCGCAGTGTCACAAAGTGTGCAGCGCAGCGGGCGTGTCCGGGCGCGTTCCTGGTGCGTTGCGCGTCCGAATTTTTCCCGGCTTGACGCCACGCCCGATGCGTGGTGCACAGCGGGCGCAAGAAGCGTGCCCTGGATGTTGAAGGCAGCCGGTTCCCGTTTCATGACAGGCCGTCGTGGGACTGTCGTGGGACACTCACCGGCGTCGCGCAGGCACCACGCTGGCGCCAGCCCGCGCCGCCCTGTTGAGGCCCAATCCAGACCATGAGCACCAACCCCGTCACTGTCCGCCGCGCCCGCCCGGGCGACGCCGCCGACTTCGCGCGGCTCATGGAGCACCCGGAGGTCTACGCCAACCTGATGCAGTTGCCCTGGCCCACCGAGGCGATGTGGCGGACTCGCATCGAAGAAATGGCCCAGCCCCAGCGCAGCGACCTGCAACTGGTGGCGGAACGAGAAGGCCGGGTCGTCGGCAGCCTGGGTCTCCACCCGCCGGTGGCGCTGCGGCGCCGCCACACCGCAATGCTGGGCATCAGCGTGGACGTGGCCGCCCAGGGACAAGGCGTGGGGCGCACGCTTATGCAGGCGGCCTGCGACTTTGCGGACCAGTGGGGGCAGATCCTTCGCATCGAACTGACGGTGTTCACCGACAACCGACGTGCGCAAGCTTTGTACGAGGGTTTCGGCTTCCGCCTGGAAGGCACGCACCGCGCCTTTGCGCTGCGGCATGGCCAGTACGCCGACGTGCACACCATGGCGCGCCTGCACCCCAACCCGCCCACGGTGTCATGGCCGCAGGCGTGATCCGCGGTGTTGCGCTGCTGACGCTGGCCTGGGCCTGCGTCAGCGCCTGGGCTACGCCCACCGACGTGCGGGTGCCCAGCCTGGACGCACCCGGCGGCACTGCCGTGGTGCTGCGTGGGCACTGGTTTGCAGCTGAGCAGGCCACGCCCGCACCGGCCCTGGTGCTGATGCACGGTTGTGGTGGTGCCTACGACCGCGGACGCCTGGCGGCGCGCTACACCGAACTGGCGGCTCGTCTGAATGCGATGGGCGTGCATGCGTTGGTCACCGACTCCTTCGGCCCGCGCGGCGAGAAAGAGATCTGCACCCAGCGCAACGGCCAGCGCAGCGTCACGCAAGAGCAGCGCCGCCGTGACGCCCTGGGCGCGCTGGTCTGGCTGGCCGCGCAGCCCGGTGTGGACCCGTCACGCACAGGGCTGCTGGGCTGGTCCAACGGCGGCAGCACGGTGCTGGCAGCGCTGAACCGCAAGCACCCTGAGGTGGCGTCCGCGTCCTTGCAGCCCAGCCTGGCCGTCGCCTTCTACCCGGGCTGTGCTGCCGAGCTGCGGCGCGGCTTCGAGCCCACCGCGCCGCTCTTGATGCTGCTGGGTGAGCTGGACGACTGGACCCCCGCCGGGCCGTGCAAGGACCTGGCCGCGGCCACCCGCGGTGCGGCCCCCGTGCCACCCGTGGAGTGGGAGGCCTACGCCAACGCGCACCACGGCTTTGACGGCACGGCGCCGGTGCGCCTGCGCCGCGACGTGCCCAACGGCGTGCACCCGGGCCTGGGGGTGCACGTGGGTGCTGAACCGGCCGCAAGAACCGCGGCTGCCGAACGACTGCAACGATTCCTGCGGGAGTCCTGGAAGCTGGAGCCATGAGCGTTTTCATTCCCCACGTGCGCGACAGCAACGAGTCCGAACTGAAGGTCCTGGATGCCGTCTGCGAACAGCTGCATGGCTTTGGCAGCCAGATCAACTACGAGCGCGTGGATGGTTTCCTGACCGCGCTGGCCGCCGGCCCCGTGCCCATGGTGCCGGCCGAATGGTTGCCGGCCCTGTGCGGCGATGCCTTCACGCGCGCCTTTGCCGACCCTCCTGCTGCCGCCCAGGCCGAACGGGCGTTGCAGCAGCGCTTGAAGGTGCTGGCCGCACAACTGGAGCCCAGCGTGCTGATGGAGCGGCCCGACGACCTGCGCCTGAACCCCTTGATGGTGGAGTGGACCGACGCGCAGCGCGAAGAGCTGGTCAAGGTCCAGGGCATCAGCGCAGAAGATGCCCAGCTGGCGCAGACCGGCGCCGAATGGGCCGACGGTTTCCTGTCGTGCGTCGAAGCCTTTGAACACCAGTGGGCGCCGCCGGCCGACGAAGACGGTGCCAACGCCTTGGCTGCGCTGCTGGACCAGATCAGCGCGCTGACCATCCCGCCCGGCGACGCGCTGTTTGCCGACCACGTGAAGCAGTACTGGCCGCAGGGCGAGCCTTCACGCGAAGACCTGATCGGCGAAGCGCTGTGGGCCGTGCAGGACATCCGTGTGGTCTGGGTGGACAACGCGCCCAAGCCCGAAACCCGCCGCGTGGAAGCCACGCCGGGCCGAAACGACCCCTGTCCCTGCGGCAGCGGCAAGAAGTTCAAGAAGTGCCATGGCGCAAATGTCTGAAACCCGGTTTGAAGCCCGGTCTGAACTGCAAGGCAAGCACATCGTTGTCGGCCTGTCCGGCGGCGTGGCCTGCTACAAGGCCGCGGACTTCGTGCGCGAGCTCGTCAAGGCCGGCGCCACCGTGCAGGTGGTGATGACCGACGCCGCGTTGCAGTTCATCGGCGTGGCCACGCTGCAGGCGCTGAGCGGCCGCCCGGTGGCCACCACGCAGTGGGACGCGCGCGAGCCCAACTACATGCCGCACATCAACCTGTCGCGTGGGGCCGACGCCATCATCGTCGCACCCGCCAGTGCCGACTTCATGGCCAAGCTGGCGCAGGGCCGGGCCGACGAACTGCTGAGCCTCTTGTGCCTGGCACGCCCGCGCGAAAGCTGCCCGCTGCTGGTGGCGCCGGCCATGAACCGCGAGATGTGGTCGCACCCCGCCACGCAGCGCAACGTGGCGCAACTGCAGGCCGACGGCACCACCGTGCTGGGCCCGGCTGCGGGCGACCAGGCCTGTGGTGAAGTGGGTGACGGCCGCATGCTGGAAGCCGATGAACTGCGCGACGAACTGATCGCTTTCTTCCAGCCCAAGCTGCTGGCCGGCCGCACGGTGCTGGTGACGGCCGGGCCCACGTTTGAAGCAATCGACCCCGTGCGTGGCATCACCAACCATTCCAGCGGCAAGATGGGTTTTGCCGTGGCGCGCGCCGCGGCCGAAGCCGGCGCGCAGGTCACGCTGGTGGCCGGCCCGGTGCACCTGCCGACACCACGCGGCGTGCGCCGCATCAACGTGCAGAGCGCGCAGCAGATGATGGACGCGGTGCTGCCGCTGGCGGCCCAGAACCAGGTCTTTGTGGCCACCGCCGCGGTGGCCGACTGGCGGCCTGCCAAGGCCACCGAACAGAAGATCAAGAAGGACGCGAGTTTGGAAGGGAAGGGCCGTGTGCCGGCGCTGGAACTCGTCGAGAACCCCGACATCCTGGCGACCGTGGCCAGGTTGCCCGAAGGCCAGCGCCCCTGGTGCGTGGGCTTTGCGGCCGAGAGCCATGACGTGGTCAAGCATGCCCGTGAGAAGCTGGCGCGCAAGGGCGTGCCGCTGGTGGTGGGCAACATCGGCCCAGCCACATTCGGCCGCGACGACAACACACTGGTGCTGGTGGACGCTAACGGCGAACGTGAGCTGCCACGCGGCGACAAGCTGGCGCTGGCCCGTGAACTGGTAGCCGAGATCGCGCGCCGCCTGCCCTGAACTCCTTCAACAAGACATGACGACGACGATTGACGTTCGGGTGCTGGACGCCCGCATGGCGGAGCACCTGCCCGCTTACGCCACCCCCGGCAGTGCCGGCCTGGACTTGCGTGCCTGCCTGGACGCACCGCTGGTGCTGCAGCCTGGCCAGACGGCGCTGGTCCCGACGGGCCTCAGCATTCACATCGGCGACCCGGGCCTGGCGGCCATGCTGCTGCCGCGGTCCGGCCTGGGCCACAAGCACGGCATCGTGCTGGGCAACCTGGTGGGCTTGATCGACAGCGACTACCAGGGTCCGTTGATGGTCAGCTGCTGGAACCGCGGCCAGGCCGAGTTCACCGTGCAGCCCATGGAGCGCATTGCGCAGATGGTGATCGTGCCGGTGGTGCAGGCGGTCTTCCGCCGTGTCGACAGCTTCGAGGACAGCGCCCGCGGTACGGGCGGCTTTGGATCGACGGGGCGCGGTTGATCCAGGCTCAGTGAAGCTGGCCTTCACGTGGCCGCTTGCCCTGGCCCAGCACCTGCAAGGGTGACGAACCCACGCTCTTCGCTTCCACCTCGTCGTCCGTCGCCTCGCGTACGGCGCGCACCTTGATGGCCATGCGCAGTGACATGCCGGCCAGCGGGTGGTTGCCGTCCAGCACCACGTGCGAGGCGTAGATCTCTGTCACCAGGTAGATGATGTCGGGCGGCATGTCCGGTGTCACCGCGCCTTCGGGCAGGCCTTCAAAGGCCATGCCGGTCTCCAGCTGTTCAGGAAAGAGCTTGCGGTCCTCGAAACACACCAGTCCGGAGTCGTAGTCGCCGAAGGCGTGCTCGGGTTCCAGGTGGATGGCGAGATCGTCGCCGGCTTGGTAGCCGGCCAGGGCTTCTTCCACTTTTTCCAGCAGGTCGTCGCCGCCGTAGAAGAATTCGGTCGGCTCTTTGAGTTCGTCAATGGGCCGGTCCTGGCCGTCGGTCAGGGTCCACGTCAGGCTCACGACGCAGGGGGATTCAATGTTCATGGAATGATGATGTCACACGCCGTGCCGCGAGAATCGCACCATGGACATCGCCACAAGTACCCCGCTGCTGGGCGGGCTGAGCCCCGCCACCTTCATGCGTCGCCATTGGCAGAAGAAGCCCTTGCTCGTGCGCCAGGCCTGGCCCGGCGTGTCGCCGCCGCTGACGCGCAAGGACTTGTTCGAACTGGCCGGCAGTGATGAGGTGGAGTCACGTCTGGTCCGCCGCAAGGGAGGCGACTGGACCGTGCGCAAGGGCCCGCTGCCACGCCGCACGCTGCCGCCGCTGCAACAAGCCAACTGGACGCTGTTGGTGCAGGGCCTGGACTTGCATGTGGATGCTGCGCACCAGATGCTGCAACGTTTCGACTTCATCCCCCACGCGCGGCTGGACGACCTGATGGTGTCCTGGGCCAGCCCCGGTGGCGGCGTCGGGCCGCACCTGGACTCCTACGATGTGTTCCTGATCCAGGTGCACGGCCAGCGCCGCTGGCAGATCGGTCGGGTCGCCAATGCAGCCGATGCCTCTTTCATTGAAGGCGCGCCGCTGAAGCTGCTGCGCAACTTTCAGCCTGAACAAGAGTGGGTGCTGGACCCAGGCGACATGCTGTACCTGCCGCCGCTGTGGGCCCATGACGGCGTGGCCGTGGGTGGCGACTGCATGACCTGCTCGGTGGGCTTCCGCGCGCCTGACGAGGAAGAGCTGGCGCGTGACCTGCTGCAGCGCCTGGCCGACGAAGAACTGGATGCCCAGCGCCTGTACCGCGACCCGCGGCAGACCGCCACGGCCGAGCCGGGCGCCGTGCCACCGGCGCTGCTGGACTTCGCCGACAAGGCCGTGCAGCGCCGCCTGGCCGACCCGCGGTGGCTGCAGCGCGCGCTGGGTGAGGCGCTCACCGAGCCCAAGCCGCAGGTGTGGTTCCCGGCCACCGGGGCGGTCGCTGGTGTGGTCGCCAGTTCAGCGGGCGTGTGCCTGTCGCCGCGCACGCGCATGCTGCATGACGCGCAGCACATCTTCATCAATGGCGAGGCCTTTGCCGCTGCCGGGCGCGACGCGAAACTGATGCGCCACTTGGCCGACACGCGCCGCTTGGACGCTGCCAGCCTGTCACGTTTGAGCCTGCAGGCGCGCGGCTTGCTGGACCAGTGGCTGGCCCAAGGCTGGCTGCAGGGTTTGAACAACTGAAGGAACGAGCGAAGGAGAAGGGCGATGGACGAACTGAGCACGCCGCCGCGCATTGACAGCCGGGAGGCCTTTGCAGACGGTATCCGCTGGGGTGTGGCAGCCGCCATCGCCGATGGCACCCGCAGCATCACCTGTGTCGACCCGAGCTTCGAGCTGTGGCCGCTGGACGAGGGGGCCTTGCTGGAGCCGCTCACCGCGTGGTTGAGCCTGCCGCAGCGCCGCCTGATCCTGCTGGCCGCCAGCTACGAAGAAGTGCCCCGTCGGCAGGCGCGTTTCACCGCCTGGCGGCGCGACTGGGCGCATGCCATCCAGGCCCTGCAATGCCCGGAAGAATTCGCGGCCGAACTGCCAACCTTGATGATCGACGACCGCAGAACCTGCGTGCACCTCATAGACCCTGTGCAGGGCCGCGGCCGGGCCGAACGCGACCCGCGTGCGCGCCTGCTGTTGCAGGAAAAGGTTGATGTAGTTTTGCAACGATCAGAGCCCGCTTTTGCGGTCACAACCCTCGGTCTCTAGGGAGTGTCCTAGCCCGGGCTATACTCGTAGGCTGGACACCCTGCTGGCTTTCCAATTTTGGGGCGCTTGGCGAGTGTGTCTGCCTGTGATGGGTCTCTGAGCTTTGTCGAAGAGTGCCCTAGAACGCTCTCCCGCTGAGCTCTCC
>JANOAM010000360.1:0-7060 GCA_031411215.1 Betaproteobacteria bacterium | reverse complement strand
TCACCAGCAAGGTCGTGATGGACATGCTGGGCGTGAACCAACCCGACTTCGGCCAGCTGCTCTCGGGCATGGTGGTCAACGAAGGCGAGGCCATTCGCTGCGACACGATGATCGCGCCCAAGGCCGAGGCCGAGGTGGCCTTCGTGCTGAGCCGCGACCTGCACGGCCCGGGTGTGACGGCGGCCGATGTGCTGCGCGCCACGGCCTTCGTGATGCCGTGTTTCGAGATCGTTGATTCACGCATCAAGGACTGGAAGATCAAGATCCAGGACACCGTGGCCGACAACGCCAGCTGCGGTGTGCTGGTGCTGGGCGGCACGCGCCGCCACCCGCGTGAACTGGACCTGTCGCTCGCAGGCATGGTGCTGGAGAAGAACGGCGAGGTGGTCAGCACCTCCACCGGTGCAGCCGTGCAGGGCAGCCCGGTGAATGCCGTGGTGTGGCTGGCCAACACGTTGGGCCGGCTGGGCATCCCCTTGAAGGCCGGCGAGGTGATCTTGTCGGGCTCGCAATCGCCCCTGGTGCCGGTGAAGCCTGGCGACAGCCTGCACTGCTGCGTGAGCGGGCTGGGCAGCGCCAGCGTGCGCTTCATCTGACCTTGCCACGAAAGCACCTGCCATGAACCTCGACGCAAACACCATCGCCGGCCTGGCCGCGCACCTCGAAGCCGCGGAGCTGAACGCCCGCGATGTCACCAAGATCACCGACGAACACGCCAGCATGGACTGGGACGACGCCTACGCCATCCAGGACGAACTGCGCCGGCGCAAAGAAGCGCGCGGCCAGCGCACCGCGGGCCTGAAGGCGGGGCTGACCTCGTTCGCGAAGATGAAGCAGATGGGCGTGGACACGCCGGTCTTCGGCTTCGTCAGCGACTATATGGCGCGGCCCGATGGCGGCGAGATCCAGACCTCGGAACTGATCCACCCCAAGGTCGAAGCCGAGATCTGCATCGTCACCAAGACCGCCTTGCGCGGCCCCGGCTGCCACATGGGCGCGGTGCTGGCGGCCATCGACTTCGTGCTGCCCGCGGTGGAGGTGATCGACAGCCGCTACCGCGACTTCAAGTTCGACCTGAAGAGCGTGGTGGCCGACAACACCTCGGCCTCGCGCTTCGTGGTCGGCTCGCGCGTGCGGGCAGTAGGCGAACTCGACCTGCGCACGCTGGGCGTGGTGCTGGAGAAGAACGGACAGATCGTCGCGATGGCCGCGGGTGCAGCCGTGCTGGGCCACCCGCTCACGGCGGTGGTGATGCTGGCCAACCACCTGGGGGCGCGCGGGCAGGAAATCCCGGCCGGGACTTTCATCATGACCGGCGGTGTCACCGAGGCCATCGCGGTGGCAGCGGGCGACCACGTCAGCGTGCGCTTCCAGGACCTGGGCACAGTGTCCATGCGCTTTGTCTGACGCGCTGCATCGCCTCACCCTCATTCGACCGACGGAGACTCCCATGAACACCAAACGCGCCTTGCTGCGCACCGTGCTGGCGTCCTGCATCGCCACCACGCTGACGCTCACCGCCGGCCCCCTGCTGGCCGCCGACGCCTACCCCAGCAAGTCCATCAAGCTGGTCATTCCCTTCCCCCCCGGCGGCCCCACCGACGTGATGGGCCGCATCGTGGCCAAGCTGCTGGGTGACAAGCTCAAGCAGACCGTGGTGGTGGAAAACCGCCCCGGCGCCGGCGGCAACCTGGGTACCGACGCCGTGGCCAAGGCGCCGGCCGACGGCTACACGCTGGGCCTGTCGGCCGTGAGCGCTCTGGCCATCGCACCGGCACTGCAGCCCAAGCTGCCCTACAACGTCAACAGCGACCTCACGCCCATCAGCCGCGTGGGCATCACCAAGGGTGCCATCGTGGCCCACCCCAGCGCGCCCTTCAACGATCTGAAGGGCCTGGTGGCCTACGCCAAAGCCAACCCAGGCAAGCTGGCCTATGGCAGCTCAGGCGTCGGCACGGCCAACCACCTGGCCGGCGAGATGCTGGCCGCGGTGGCGGGCATCGACTGGGTGCACATCCCCTACAAGGGCACCGCGCCGCTGGTGCAGGACCTGCTAGGCGGGCAGCTGCCGCTGTCCATCGAGAGCTCGCTGTCGAGTGCCGCACCCAACGTGAAGAGTGGCAAGCTCAAGGCCATCGCCCTCATCTCGGGCAGCCGTTCGCCGCTGCTGCCCAGCGTGCCCACCGTGGCCGAGCAGGGCTACCCGGGCTTCGACGTCGCCATTTGGTTCGGCCTGATCGGGCCGGCCAAGCTGCCCGCCGATGTCGTGGCGGCGCTGAACCAGGCCGTGGTTGAAGGCCTGAAGACGCTCGAGGTGGCCGAGCGCTTTGCCGCCATCGGCGCCGAGCCCGCGCCTGATTCGCCCGCCGAATTCGGCGCCTACATCCGCGCCGAGCAGCTGCGCTGGGCCAAGGTGGTGCGCGACGCCAAGGTCACGCTGGACTGAACAACGCAAGGACAACGAACCATGACACGCAAGATCAAATGCGCCCTCATCGGGCCGGGCAACATTGGCACCGACCTGCTGGCCAAGCTGCAGCGCAGCCCGGTGCTGGAACCGGTGTGGATGGTGGGCATCGACCACAACTCCGACGGCCTTAAGCGCGCCCGCGAGATGGGCATCAAGATCACGGCCGAGGGCGTGGACGGCCTGCTGCCGCACGTGTTGGCCGACGGCGTGCAGATCGCCTTCGACGCCACCAGTGCCTACGTGCACGCCGAGAACTCGCGCAAGTTGAATGAACTCGGCGTGATGATGATCGACCTCACGCCCGCGGCCATCGGCCCCTTCTGCGTGCCGCCAGTGAACCTGATGCAGCACGTGGGCCGGCGTGAGATGAACGTGAACATGGTCACCTGCGGCGGGCAGGCCACCATCCCGATGGTCTATGCCGTCAGCCGTGTGCAGGCGGTGGACTACGGTGAGATCGTGGCCACGGTCTCCAGCCGCAGCGTGGGCCCGGGCACGCGCAAGAACATCGACGAGTTCACGCGCACCACGGCGGGCGCGGTGGAGAAGGTGGGCGGCGCGAAGAAGGGCAAGGCCATCATCGTCATCAACCCGGCCGAGCCGCCGCTGATGATGCGCGACACCATCCACTGCCTGACAGCCGAGCCGCCGAAGGCCGCGCTGATCGAGGAGTCGGTGCACGCCATGCTGCGCGAGGTGCAGAAATACGTGCCGGGCTACCGGCTCGTCAACGGCCCGGTGATCGACGGCAACCGCGTCTCCATCTTCATGGAGGTGGAAGGCCTAGGCGACTACCTGCCCAAGTACGCCGGCAACCTGGACATCATGACCGCCGCCGCCGCGCGCACGGCCGAGATGTTTGCCGAGGAGATCCTCGCCGGCAAGCTGGTGCTGGAACCCGCGTTCGCCTGAAACACGAGAAGGACACATCACGATGAAAAGCGCTCTCGAAGGCCGCAAGGTCACGCTGCACGACATGACGCTGCGCGACGGCATGCACCCCAAGCGTCACCAGATGACGCTGGACCAGATGCGCGCCGTGGCGACTGGCCTGGACGCCGCCGGCGTGCCGCTGATCGAAGTGACCCACGGCGACGGCCTGGGCGGCAGCAGCGTCAACTACGGCTTCCCCGCGCACACCGACGAGGAATACCTGTCGACGGTGATTCCGCTGATGAAGCAGGCGAAGGTCTCGGCGCTGCTGCTGCCCGGCATCGGCACGGTGGACCACCTGAAGATGGCGCATGAACTCGGCGTGCACACCATCCGCGTGGCCACGCACTGCACCGAGGCCGATGTGAGCGAACAGCACATCACCGCCGCTCGCAAGCTGGGCATGGACACGGTGGGCTTTTTGATGATGGCCCACATGAACAGCCCCGAGGGCCTGGTGACGCAGGCGAAGCTGATGGAAAGCTACGGCGCGAACTGCGTCTATGTGACGGACTCTGCCGGCTTCATGCTGCCCGAGGACGTGAAGGCGCGGCTGAGTGCCGTGCGCGCCGCGCTGAAGTCCGAGACCGAACTCGGCTTCCACGGCCACCACAACCTGGCCATGGGCGTGGCCAACAGCATCGCCGCCATCGAGGCCGGCGCCAGGCGTGTGGACGCCGCTGCCGCGGGCCTGGGCGCCGGCGCCGGCAACACGCCGATGGAGGTGCTGGTGGCGGTGTGCGACCGCATGGGCATCGCCACCGGCATCGACGTCTGGAAGATCCAGGACGTGGCCGAGGACATCGTCGTGCCGCTGATGGACTTCCCCATCCGCGTGGACCGGGACGCGCTGACGCTGGGCTATGCCGGCGTCTACGGCAGCTTCCTGCTCTTCGCCAAGCGCGCCGAGAAGAAGTACGGCATCCCCGCGCGCGACCTGCTGGTGGAAATGGGTCGGCGCGGCATGGTGGGCGGGCAGGAAGACATGATCGAGGACACCGCGCTGACGATGGCCCGCGAGCGCGGCCTGCTGCGCGCGAAGACGCCGCTGGCGGCCTGAGGAGCCCACGATGCCATTCGCACAGATCTACATGATCGAAGGCCGCACCGCGGAGCAGAAGAAGGCCGTCATCGAGAAGGTGACCGCCGCGCTGGTGGAAGCCGTGGGCGCGCCGAAGGAAAACGTGCGCGTCTGGATCCACGACGTGCCGAAAGAGAACTGGGGCATCGCTGGCGTCAGCGCGAAGGACCTCGGACGCTGAGCGCTACTTCTCCTAGAAGCACAGGTCAACTGCCGCGGACAAGGCACGCGAGCTCGCCGAACGCTCCGACTGACGTCCTGAAATTTCGACAGGGCGGCAGGTCAGCCGCAACTGCCACAACCGGCATGGGCACTGCCACTGCGAAGACGGCGGTGCATGCTGGTTCAGGTGTCGTCCATGTATGGCCGGCAGGCCTCCGGAGTCGCGTGGCTCAATCCCACTGATGGGGAGCCTGTTGATGCGGGTCAACTGAGAATCCGATCGGCAGCTTTGCGGCGGTTCGGTTGGACACGACCAAAGTCTCCTTCGGTTCGGGCTGCAACGACCGGCCTCTCGGACTCACCCCCGGAAAGCTGACGTCTGCGGTCCGGTGCGCGGAAGCTGCCGCTGGCGCACGAGTCGTCTCGACCCATCAGCACCATCGGTAGCCCTGAACTCGCCGCCCGAAAGCGGCCGGCGCTGTCAACGCTCAATCGTTTTCAACCCCCTCGAAGACCGACTTAGACGCGGCGAGTGCTGTATTCGGAGTGCCATGGGCCAGCAAAAAACGGCGTTTGAAAACAATGTCCGCCGAAGGCAGCCGGGTTGGCAGCGGCGGCCGGCGTGCCCCCATGCTGGCTACCACCAACAGATCAAGAAACGCCGCACCGCCGGAGCCCGTGGTGCCGCCGTTGGCGCTGCTCGGCCCGACGTAAAGTGCACTCGATGAAAGCAACGACACCGACACTGGCCGCGGCCCTGCTATGGGCTTCTTTCGCTGCGGCCCAGCCCGCCCCAACCGCAGCGCTGACGCGCCACGCCGCCGCCCGCGCGTTCACGCTCGTCGTCAAGGGCGATGGAACCGTCCTCGGGTGGGGGCGCGACTCGGACGGACAGTCGGCGCGGCCGGCATCGCCTCGAGGTGTTGTCGGCACGCCCATCGTGATGGATCTGCCGGGCAAAGCGTTGCAGGTCGCGATGGGCGACCTCACGTCGTATGCGCTGCTCGAAGACGGCACTGTCGTGGCCTGGGGGGCCAACGATGCGGGGCAGCTCGGCAACGGACCGATGGGCGCGAGCGGTGAATTGGGGCGTTACCCGAAGCCGTCCATCGCGCCGGTCCGCGTCACCGGGCTGGCAGACATCATCCAGATTGCAGCGGGTTCGCAGCACGCGCTTGCGCTCCGCCGGGACGGTACGGTGTGGGCCTGGGGCACGCGCGACGAAGGCGCCATTGGCGACGGTGAACCGAAAACGCTGCGCCCGGTTTTCGCCATCGGCCCGACCCAGGTGCCCGGGCTGCAAGGCATCACGCAGATTGCCGCGGCCCGCCATCACAGCCTTGCGCTCAAGAACGACGGCAAGGTCATGGCCTGGGGCTCGAACAGCGACGGGCAACTCGGCAACGGCACACGCAACCGCAGATGGACACCGACCGAGGTCACCGGCCTGGATCGCGTGGTAGCTATCGCGGCTGGCATGGCCAGCATCGCCGGCAACGGTTTCTCAGGCGCCGTGCGAGACGATGGCAGCGTCTGGCTGTGGGGGTCGGGCACATCGGGCGTGATGGCGAACGGCACGGGCAACCCGTCGCCCGACGATCCGGGTGGACGCAATCTCTTGCCACTGCAGGTGAAGGCTCTCGCCGACGTGAAGTCACTCAGCCTCGGCACGGGTCATGCCGCTGCGTTGCTGCGCGACGGCACGTTGCGGATGTGGGGTTTCGATGGCTACGGACAGATCGGTGTCGGCACGGCTGGCGGGTATTACCCGACGCCGGTGCCGGTGAAAGGAATCACGAACGTCTCGGCCGTCTATCTGGGTGGCATGCGCTCCATCGCAGTCCGCAGCGACGGCAGCTTGTGGCTTTGGGGGTTCGGATCGAGCGGCGCGCAGGGGATTCTTGGGAAGAACCTGACGGTACCGACGCAACTTCAGTTGCCTTAGCCACCGGGCGGCGCCCGCCGCTGGTACCGTTCTAAGCAGCCCACAGGCACCAGCGAGGTACAAACCTGGCTTGCATAGCGGATCAGAGTTTCCATTTATGCATTGTCGGCGGCCTCGGGTTGGCAGACGGCCTGCGCCGACGCGCAACCGAGCTCACGCACCTTGCCGTTAAACACGCGGTGGTTGAATGTGGGGTGCCGGCCATGGTGGCGGCTGGCCCGCGTGCCTTGGATCCTGCCGCACATGGGCAATGGCGCGCGGGACAAGTGCCTGGCTGGTCGTGGATGCTTCGCTGGCGTCAGCTTCTTCGAGCGACGGGCGGCACGTCTCGACCCTGAGCCGAAGTCCGCGACCCAAAATTGCTCGCCCTGAAGCGGCCGGCCATATCCGTGCTTAGCCCCCCGAAGGAGATTGCGCAGTGGCGGACACATCCACAGCCGCCTCGATTCAGTGACCGGGGGATGGGGGC
>JANOAM010000359.1:0-7214 GCA_031411215.1 Betaproteobacteria bacterium | reverse complement strand
GATCTTGTCCAGCGACTCCTGCACGTAGTTCTCCCCAAAGGCACGCTGGCCCGCCGCATGCGCCTGGCGCACGGCGTCGGCCGGGAAGGTCTTGCTCACCGCCAGCAGCGTGACGCTGTTGGCGTCCCGCCCCGCGCTGGCACAGGCCGCGGCTATGCGCCGCTTCACTTCTTGCAGGTTGCCAACGATGCTGCCCATAATCAAATCAAGAGCTTACTTTGAGCGAGCTTGCCCAACCCAGGCGCTGGCACGCCGCTGGTTGCGCTCCACCCCTTCCTCAGATACCCCGCATGGACATCACCCAGCTGCTCGCGTTTTCGGTCAAGAACAAAGCTTCGGACCTGCACTTGTCCGCCGGCCTGCCCCCCATGATCCGCGTGCACGGCGACGTGCGGCGCATCAATGTGGAAGCACTGGACCACAAAGGGGTCCACGCCATGGTGTACGACATCATGAACGACTCGCAGCGCAAGCACTATGAAGACGTGCTGGAGTGCGACTTCAGTTTCGAGATCCAGGGCCTGGCGCGTTTCCGCGTCAACGCGTTCAACCAGAACCGTGGCGCGGGCGCGGTGTTCCGCACCATTCCCAGCAAGATCCTGACGCTGGAACAACTGGGCACGCCCAAGATCTTCGCCGAGCTGGCGCTCAAACCCCGCGGCCTGGTGCTGGTGACGGGGCCCACCGGTTCCGGCAAGAGCACCACGCTGGCCGCCATGGTCAACCACCTGAACGAAAACGAGTACGGCCACGTGCTGACGGTGGAAGACCCGATCGAATTTGTGCACGAAAGCAAGAAGTGCCTGATCAACCAGCGCGAAGTCGGCCCGCACACGCTGAGCTTCAACAACGCGCTGCGCAGCGCGCTGCGCGAAGACCCGGACGCCATCCTGGTGGGCGAATTGCGTGACCTGGAGACCATCCGCCTGGCTTTGACGGCGGCGGAAACCGGCCACATGGTCTTTGGCACGCTGCACACCAGTTCAGCCGCCAAGACCAAAGACCGCGAGGTGGACGTGTTCCCCGCGGCGGAAAAGGAAATGGTCCGCTCCATGTTGTCGGAATCGCTGGTGGCCGTGATCTCGCAGACGCTGTGCAAGCTGAAGGACGGCTCCGGCCGCGTCGCCGCGCACGAGATCATGTTGGGCACCAGCGCCATCAAGAACCTGATCCGCGAAAACAAGATCGCGCAGATGTACAGCTCGATCCAGACCGGTCAGAACCTGGGCATGCAGACCCTGGACCAGAACCTGTCGGACCTGGTGCGCCGGAACCTCATCGGCCCGGCCGAAGCACGCGCCAAGGCCAAGATCCCCGAAAACTTCCCAGGGTAGGCAAGAGACCATGGAACGCGACCAGGCATCGAAATTTGTCAACGACCTGCTGCGGCTGATGGTCAGCCGCAGTGGCTCGGACCTCTTCCTGACAGCCGACTTCCCGCCCGCCATCAAGGTCGACGGCAAGGT
The DNA here is from genome assembly GCA_031411215.1 of Betaproteobacteria bacterium. Taxonomy (GTDB): domain Bacteria; phylum Pseudomonadota; class Gammaproteobacteria; order Burkholderiales; family Burkholderiaceae_C; genus Rubrivivax. The sequence continues at coordinate 5,748 of JANOAM010000359.1, read as the reverse complement.
CACCAAGGTGAGCCCGCAGCCGCTGACGGGCCAGCACACATTGGCGCTGGCGCGCGCGGTGATGAACGACAAGCAGGGCGCGGAATTCGAGCGCACCAAGGAATGCAACTTCGCCGTCAGCCCCATGGGCGTGGGGCGCTTTCGCGTCAACGCCTTCATGCAGCAGGGCCAGGTGGGCCTGGTGTTCCGGACGATTCCGGCGCAACTGCCTTCCATTGACGGCCTGGGCCTGCCGGCGGTGCTGAAGGAGGTGTCCATGACCAAGCGCGGGCTGGTCATCTTCGTGGGCGCCACGGGCTCGGGCAAGAGCACGTCGCTGGCCGCCATCGTGGACCACCGCAACGAAAACAGCTACGGCCACATCATCACCGTGGAAGACCCGGTGGAGTTCGTGCACGCGCACAAGAACTGCATCATCACGCAGCGTGAACTGGGCATCGACACCGACAGCTGGGAAACCGCGCTGAAGAACACGCTGCGGCAAGCCCCCGACGTCATCATGATGGGCGAGATCCGTGACCGCGAGACCATGGAACACGCGGTGTCCTTTGCCGAGACCGGCCACCTGTGCCTGGCCACACTGCACGCCAACAGCGCCAACCAGGCGCTGGACCGCATCATCAACTTCTTCCCGGAAGACCGCCGCCAGCAGCTGCTGATGGACCTGTCGCTGAACCTGAAGAGCCTTGTCAGCCAGCGCCTGATCCCGCGCGAACAGGGCCGCGGGCGCATTGCCGCGGTGGAGATCCTGCTCAACACGCCGCTGGTCAGCGACCTGATCTTCAAGGGCGAAGTCGCCGAGCTGAAGGAGCTGATGAAGCGCAGCCGCGAACTGGGCATGCAGACCTTCGACCAGAGCCTGTTCGACCTCTACGAAAACCGCCACATCAACTACGACGACGCGCTGCGCAACGCCGATTCGGTGAACGACCTGCGCCTGCAGATCAAGCTGCAGAGCGTGCGTGCCCGGAATACGGATCTGGCCGCCGGCACCGAGCACATGCGAGTGGTCTAGATGTCGCTGGCGAGAAAAAAGGGGCGGCCTGTGAGCCGCCCCTTTTGCTTTCAGGCCGGGTTCATCAGGGGATGAAGTTCAGCCCTTCGGGCAGCGCCAGGGTGGGCACTTCGAAGAACGGGCCTGCCGCGCCGTCGGGGTCGATGGTCAGCGCCCCGCCGGTGGCGAAGAAGATCGCCATCTGTGTCTGCGCCATCACGGCATAGGGCGCCTGCACGCCGTTGCCGATGTTGGTCAGGAAGGTGTGCGGGTTCTTGCCCACGCCGCTGTTCACCGCATAGGCCAGGTCGTTGCGGTAGCGTGTGGCCCGGTCAGCCAAGCCACCGGCGCGCAGGATGGCCGTGGTGGTGGGGTTGGGCACCGTCATGTCGCCTTGCGCAAACTGCACGATCACCGGCTTGGCCACATGCCCGTGCAACGGCTGCTTGCGGATGTAGGGCGCGTAGCTCACCGGGTTGCCGGCCTGCGTGGCCCACTGCGCACGGTCGATGAAGGTCTGGATGTCCATCGCACCGGGCACGGTGTTGAGCACCGCTGGCTGGTCACGCAGCGGCATGTTCTCGTTGAAGTTATAGGGCACCGGCAGCGCGGCTGTGGGCGCCAGGTTCAGCAACGTGGGCACGCGCCGCAGCAGGGTCAGACCGGTCAGCACACGGAAGGCCGGGCTGATGCGTGCGATCTCGGTGATGGAACCACCGGGCACGTTGGGCACGCCGGCCTTGATGTTCGGCTCGCTGCCCAGCAGGATGGTGCCGTAGATGCCGCCAAAGCTCTGGCCCGCGTAGTAGATGCGGTTGGCGTCCAGGTCCACGCTGCCGTCACCGTCGACGTCGACGCCGGCTTCGATCTGCCGCACCAGTTGCATGTAGTCGATGACCGTCTGGCGCAGGCCATCTCGGCTGGCCACCAGGGTGGCTGGCGCGGCGGCATTGACACCTTCGGTGCTGTCGATCGTGCCGTTGCCGTCCTGGTCAAAACCACGGCCACCTGCGGGCACCACCACCGGCAGCGCGGCATTGCGCAGCACGTTCAGCGAACCCAGCGCGCCACCGCCGTGACCCACCACGTTGATTGACACCGTGGCAATGCCACGCGACGCCAGCGTGGCCGCCACCGTCCAGGGTGCGCCGTACATGCTGTCGGTGAAGCCGTGGCCGAACAGGGCCACCGGCCAGCCGCCCGCGGGCTTGGCGCCGGCCGGCACGAAGACCTGCACGATCAGGTGGTTCGTGCCCTGCGGCTGCGGGTGGCCGGTGAGCGTGCCGGTGGCCGGGATCACCTTGCCCGCCGTCTGGTAGTCGGGACTGCTGAAGCGGCCGTAGGCCACCTGGGCCACGGCACCGGGTGCCACGTTCAGTGCCGGCGTGGGCACGAAGCCGGCGGTGAAGACCGGCGCAGCGCCGGTCTGGCGGACAAACTGGATGCCCAGCAGGCTGCTCACCGGGAACACCGCGCGCACCGGGCCGGCCGTCGTCAGGCCGATGTTGAAGTCCACCGCCGCCGGGCTGCCGTGCTTGATGGTGCGGTTGATCTTCTGCAGGTCGGCCGTGATGCTCTGGGTGGTGAACACGCTGGCGGCCACCACCTTGTGGCGGGCGCCGCGCAGGGCGTTCACGGCGCCGCGCAGTTCACCGCGGTACTCGGCGCCATCGAGGTCACGGCCGAAGGCGTTGCCCAGGTCGTCGCCCCAGCCGCCGGACTTGATCTTCTTGCCGTTGACGTCACGCACGCCGTCGGTGATGACCAGCAGGTAGCGTGCATGCTGCTGCAGCAGCGCGTCGCTCTGGAAGGCCAGGGTCTTGCTGGCGCCGTCCCAGACGATCTGGTTGATGCCCACGCGCTCACCGGCGCCGGCACCGGTGAAGGTGTCGCCCAGGTTGAGCAGGAACACGGTGTCGCTGCTGACCGTGGACACGTCGATGTCGCCCGTGAAAGGCACGGTCACACGCGGCTGGGTGGAGAAACCGTCCAGCTGGTTCAACACGGCCACGTCGGCGCAGTCGCTGGGCCGCACGGTGCAATCGGGCATGGGCAGCTTGACGCGGCGCAGCGTGCGCTGGCTGCCGTCGAACACGGTGTAGCGGTTGCTGGGGAAGGGCATGCTGGCCAGGCTGGTGCCGGCATGCACACTCACGCCGTCTTCGTCGGCGTGGCCGATTGCAGGCAGCCAAAAGGCCAGCGCCAAGGCCGCCGGAAGGGCGGCCAGGGGCCGCCGCAGGGTAGTCGTCATGTCTGTCTCCTGATCCGGCCTGCCATGAAGGGAGGAGTGCGGCCGGTGTGTCCGCGCTTATAGGCTTCGTCCCCGGACGACGCCTCGGGCATTTCCCTGCAGACCTGTCACCTTGGAGACGCCCTCCCCCCTGTTCGAGTGGCGCTGGCAACCATGGCAGCATCTCAGCATGAGCACACCCACCCCGGCCGCGTCCAAGACCTACGAACCCACCTCGCCGTTGCGCGTCGCCTTTCTCGGCCTGGGCGTCATGGGTCACCCCATGGCCGGCCATCTGGCGCGCGCCGGCCACCGCGTCACGGTCTACAACCGCACGGCGTCCAAGGCAGCGGACTGGGCAGCCGCTGAACCGGGCGGCCACGCCGCCACGCCGCGCGAAGCCGCGGCGGCCGATGGCGGCGCCGACATCGTCTTCGCCTGCGTGGGCAACGACGCCGACCTGCGCAGCGTCACGCTGGGTGCGGACGGCGCCTTTGCCGGCATGAAGCCGGGTGCGGTCTTCGTCGACCACACCACCGCGTCCGCCGAGGTCGCCCGCGAGCTGGACGCCGCCGCACGCGCACTGGGCCTGCACTTCGTGGACGCGCCGGTGTCCGGCGGCCAGGCCGGTGCCGTCAACGGCGCGCTGACGGTCATGTGTGGTGGCACGGCTGAAGCCTTCGACCGCATCAAACCCGCGGCCATGGCCTTTTCGCGTGCGGTCACGCTGATCGGCGGCAGCGGCGCGGGCCAGCTGGCCAAGATGGTCAACCAGATCTGCATCGCCGGCCTGGTGCAGGGCCTGGCCGAGGCGCTGGCCTTTGGCGACAAGGCGGGCCTCAACCTGCCGCTGGTGCTGGACGTCATCGGCAAGGGTGCCGCGCAAAGCTGGCAGATGGACAACCGCGGCAAGACCATGGTCGCCGGGAAATTCGACTTCGGCTTTGCCGTCGACTGGATGCGCAAGGACCTGGGCCTGGTGCTGGACGAAGCCCGCCGCAACGGCGCGCAGCTGCCGGTGACGGCCCTGGTGGACCAGTTCTATGCCGAGGTGCAGGCGATGGGCGGCCAGCGCTGGGACACGTCCAGCCTGATCGCCCGCTTGAAGCGCTGAAACGCGCTTAGGGCCCTGCTGCCGCCGTCTTCGCGCCGCGCGCGTTGATGGTGGCCAGCCCCGAGCTGCTGCGCTTGACCGTGGGCGTGCCCCAGTAGTCCACGGTGCCGATGCCGGACACGCTGATGCTCAGCTCCTTCTCGGCCCAGACCGTGACGTCGCCCAGGCCGCTGACTGAGATGCGGCCGCGCTGCGCGCGCAACTGCTCACCGCGGAAATCGCTCTTGCCGGACACATCCACACGCAGCTGGTCCACGCTGCCGGCGAACTGGCCGTCACCCGCGCCGGACACCGTGAAGCGCAGCTCGTCAGCTTGCAGACGGTCAAAGCGCGCCAGGCCGGCGCCGGAGATGTCCACGGTCAGCTTGGTGAGCTTCACCGGCTGGCTGGCCAGCACGTCGGCAGCGCCGGAAATGGACAGCCGCTTCAAGTCGCGCGCCGTCACGCTCAACTGCAGGCGGCGGTTGTTCCAGAACTTCCAGGTGCCGCTCTGGCGGATGTTGAGGCGGCCGTTGCGCAGGTCCAGCTTGACCTCACGCTGCACCTCGTCATCGCCTTCCACCACGACCTGGTCGGTGTCGCCCTGGGCAAAACGCACCTCGGCCGAGCCGTGGACTTCCAGTTCGTGAAAAGGCCCGGGCGCGTAGACGCGGCTGGGGCCGGTTTGCGCATGCACGGAAGCGGCGGCCAGCAGAGCAGCGGCCAGGGTGGTGAAGCGGGTGTTCATAACGAATCGGCCCTCAGTTGCTTGGAGACTTCGCGGCTGGCGGTGACGCGTGTGCCGTCGCGCAGCTGCACGACAAACTGCGAGCTTTCGTCCGGCGTCATGGACACCACGAAGTCCAGGTTGACGATGCAGCTGCGGTTGACCTTGAGGAAACGCGCCGGGTCCAGCCGCTGCTCGAAATTGACGATGGGCAGGCGCACCAGGTAACTGCGGCCCTGGCTGGTGAGTGCGGTGTACTTGGTGTCCGAACGCAGGTGTTCGATGGCGTCCACCTGCAGCGGCACGATGCGCGCGCCGTCACGCACCAGCACACGTGTCAGCGGGCCCTGCGCGCCGGCCTGGGCCGCGGCTTCCAGCGCGGGCAATGTGCCTGTGTGGGTGTCGGTGCGAGCGTCGGACTGATCGACGACCCGCTGCACGGCTTCGTCGAAACGTTCGCGCGAGAAGGGCTTCAGCAGGTAGTCCACCGCATGCAGCTCAAAGGCCGTCAACGCGTGTTCGTCGTAGGCGGTGGTGAAAATCACCGCCGGCCCCGGGCGCGGTCCGTCGGTGGCCAGCGCGCGCATCACCTGCAGGCCGGTGAGGCCGGGCATCTGGATGTCCATCAGCACCAGATCCGGCTGCTGCGTGCGGATGGCGGCCAGCGCGCTGGCGCCGTCGGCCACGCAGGCCAGCAGTTGCAG
>JANOAM010000358.1:0-1653 GCA_031411215.1 Betaproteobacteria bacterium | reverse complement strand
GCGCCATTGGGTCCGATGATGCCCACCAGCTCACCCGCCGCAAAAGCCGCGCTGACGCCGTCCACCGCCACCAGGCCGCCAAAGCGCACCGTCACGCCGCGCGCTTCCAGCAACGCATGGCCGTTCATGCGGCAGACTCCTTCTTGATCGGGTCGCGCAGCGTTTTCCACCAGGTGCGGGTGTCGTCGCGCCATTGGCGGAACGTGTCCCAGCGCAGTGAAGCCAGCCCACCCGGCAGGTACAGCACGCACAGGATCAGCAGCAGCCCCAGGCCCACCATGTAGGCCTGCGGCACCTGCAGCCGCAGCGTCTCGGCCAGCAGGCTGAAGACGATGGCGGCCATCAGCGGCCCCCACAGCGTGGCCGCGCCGCCGATCAGCGCGATCAGCACGGTCTGGAAGCCGATGAAGGGGTTGAACACCGTGCCGGGGTCGATGTAGGTCCAGCGCGTGGCCATGGCCGCACCCACCGCGCCGGCAAAGGCGGCGCTGAGCGCAAAGCCACCCATCTTGACGAGCTTGGTGTGGACGCCCAGCGTCTGCGCACGCTGCTCGTCGCTGCCGATGCCGCTCATCGCCAGGCCGAAGCGGCTGCGGCGCACGAAGATGCTGGTCAGCAGCGCCAGCGTGGCCAGGGCCAGCACGGTGAGGAACAGCGTGTCGCGGTCCGGCACCACGGTGAGCACGCGGCCGACCGTGCCGGTGACCATCTTCTCGAAGGTGGTCACGGCGTGGTGGATCAGCTCCGTCATGCCGAAGGTCAGCACCGCAAAGTAGGTGCCGCGCAGGTGCAGCACCGCGGCACCCATCACCAGCGCCACGGCGGCAGCGATCAGTGCGCCCAGGCCAATGACGGCCAGCCAGGGCAGTGTTTCCAGCAGCAGCGCGCTGGTGTAGGCGCCAATGCCGAAGAAGGCGGCGGTCGCCAGGCTCAGGTAGCGTGTGCTGCCGCAGAACAGGCTCCAGCTGGACGACAGCGCCACGTACATCAAACAGGTCAGCAGCTTGGAGACCGCAAACTCGCTGCCGTAGTGCGGCAGCGCCAGCGCCCAGCCCACCAGCGCAAACAGCACCAGCAGGTCGCGGCCCAGCAGTTTCTTGTCCAGCAGCATGGCGTCAGCTTCTCTTGTTGAACAGGCCGCTGGGCTTCCACAGCAGCACGGCGATGAAGATCGAATAGCTCAAGAGGCTCTTCAGCGACGGGCTCGTGAAGTGCGTGCCCAGCGCTTCGATGACACCCAACGCCAGGCCACCGACCAGTGCCCCCGGCATGGAACCGAAGCCGCCCAGCGTGATGACGATCAAAGCCGTCACCGTGTAGGGCTCGCCCATGGACGGTGTGATCGTGTAGGTCATGCTCAGCAGCACGCCCGCCACGCCCGACAGGCCCAGGCCAGCGCCGAACATCAGCGGATGCAGCCGCCGTGTGTTGATGCCCACCAGCTGCGCGCCGGTGGGGTTCTGCATCAGCGCGCGCACGCCCTTGCCCAGCAGCGTCTGCTTCAGCAGCACGATGAGCCCGGCACTGAAGGCCAGCGACACCACAAACAGCAGCAGCTTGTTGGCCGCGAACTGCGCGCCGCCAACATGCACCGGACTGGTCAGGTAGTCGTAGCCGCGCAGATCACCCCCCCACGCGATCTGCGCGAAGTTC
>JANOAM010000357.1:0-3286 GCA_031411215.1 Betaproteobacteria bacterium | reverse complement strand
CGCACGCCAGCTGGCATGCCTACACGGACCTGGTGGAGACCGTGGAACCTGGCACCGCCGCGGAGACGCGCTGATGTTCGGCTACACGGAAGAGCAGATCGCGCAGTTCGGGCTGACCTTTGGCGTCGGCGCGTTCATGCTGTACATGGTCTTCATCATCTGTCAGCTGGCCAAGGAATCGAAGGCCGGCCGCTTTGGCACCTTCGTGCTGTTCCTGGGCCTGGGCGTGGGCCTGGTCGGCTTTGCGGCCAAGGGTGTGATCAAGTACTTCATGGCAGGCATCGTGGAGTGAACGTGGCCGCATGAAAAAGGGGCCAGCAGGCCCCTTGGTATTGAACCGCCAGGTGGCGATCAGCCCATATGGAGGCCGCCGTTGCAGGAGAAGTCCGCACCCGTGGTGAAGCCACTGTCATCACCCGCCAGCCAGGCCACGATGGAGCCGATTTCTTCCGGCGTGCCCAGGCGCTTCACGGGGATGGTGGCGACGATCTTTTCCAGCACTTCCGGCTTGATGGCGCGGACCATGTCGGTGCCGATGTAGCCCGGGCTCACGGTGTTGACCGTCACGCCCTTGTTGGCCATTTCCTGCGCCAGCGCCATGGTGAAGCCGTGCATGCCGGCCTTGGCGGCCGAGTAGTTGGTCTGGCCGGCCTGGCCCTTTTCGCCGTTGACCGAACTGATCTGGATGATGCGGCCCCAGCCCTTTTCCACCATGCCCGGCACCACCTGCTTGGTCACGTAGAACATGCTGTTGAGGTTGGTGTCGATGACGGCCTTCCAGTCGTCCGGCGTCATCTTCAAGAACATGCGGTCCTTGGTGATGCCGGCGTTGTTCACCAACACGTCAATCGCGCCGTGTTCGGCCACCGCCTTGGTGAAGGCGTCCACCGTGCTCTGCCAGTCGGCGACGTTACCCACGGACGCATAGAAGGTGTAGCCCAGCGCTTTTTGCTCGTCGATCCACTTCACGTGGTCACGGCTGGGGCCGCAGCCGGCAATGACCTTGAAGCCTTCCTTGTGCAGGCGCTGGCAGATGGCGGTTCCGATGCCACCCATGCCGCCGGTGACGTATGCAACTTTCTGAGCCATGGTGTTTGTCTCCTGGTGAATTTGAAAGTGAATTGGAATGTCAGTCTTCAGCGTTCGACGGTCAAGGCCACGCCCATGCCGCCACCGATGCACAGGCTCGCGATGCCCTTCTTGGCGTCGCGCTTGATCATTTCATGCAACAGCGTCACCAGGATGCGGCAGCCGCTGGCGCCGATCGGGTGGCCGATGGCGATGGCGCCACCGTTGACGTTGACCTTGGCTGTGTCCCAGCCCATTTCCGAGTGCACGGCGCAGGCCTGCGCGGCAAAGGCTTCGTTGATCTCCAGCAGGTCCAGGTCGGCCGCCTTCCAGCCGGCACGCTCCAGCGCCTTGCGGGCGGCGGGCACCGGGCCCATGCCCATGATGGCCGGGTCCAGGCCGGCCGACGCGTAGCTGGCGATTCGGGCCAGCGGCTTCAGGCCCAGGGCTGCGGCTTTGGCGGCACTCATCACCACCACGCCAGCAGCGCCGTCGTTCAGGCCCGACGCATTGCCAGCCGTCACGCTGCCGGCCTTGTCAAAGGCGGGGCGCAAGCCGGCCAGGGCTTCGGCGCTGGTCTTCTTGTTGAGGAACTCGTCGGCCGCGAAGATGATGGGGTCGCCCTTCTTCTGCGCAATGCTGACCGGGACGATCTCGTCCTTGAAGCGGCCGGCTTCCTGCGCTGCCGCGGCCTTTTGCTGGCTGCCCAGGGCCAGCGCGTCCTGCGCCTCGCGGGTCACGCCGTACTTCTTGGCCACGTTTTCGGCGGTGATGCCCATGTGGTACTGGTTGTAGACGTCCCAGAGGCCGTCGACGATCATGGAATCCACCATCTTCCAGTCGCCCATGCGCTGGCCGTCGCGGCTGCCCAGCAGTACGTGCGGGCTGGCGGACATGTTCTCCTGGCCGCCAGCAATGATGATCTCGCTGTCACCGTCACGAATGGCCTGCGCGGCCAGCATCACGGCCTTGAGGCCACTGCCACAGACCTTGTTGATGGTCATGGCCGGCACGCCGGGGTTGAAACCGGCCTTTATGACGGCTTGGCGCGCGGCGTTCTGGCCGCTGCCGGCGGTGAGCACCTGGCCGAGGATCACCTCACCGATCTGCTCGCTGGTCAGGCCGCTGCGTTCCAGCAGCGCCTTCAGCACGGTGGCGCCGAGTTCCGGCGCGGCGACCTTGGCGAGCGAGCCGCCGAACTTGCCCACCGCGGTGCGGGCGGCGGCGACGATGACGATGTCTTGTTGAGCCATGTTCTAAGTCTCCTGATGTAAAAAGTTAGGCCTTGACCTTGACGTAGCGACCGGGCGCGGGTTCTATGGGCTTGAACTTGCTGCTGCCCGCCGTCTTGGGTGCGTTCACCAGCTTGCCGCCGTTCGGCTTCAGCCAATCGCTCCAGGTGGTCCACCAACTGCCGGGGTGTTCCGCGGCGCCGGCCATCCACTCTTGTGCCGTGGCGGGTGTCTTGCCGTTGGTCCAGAAACTGCGCTTGCCCTTGGCTGGCGGGTTGATGACACCGGCGATGTGGCCGCTGGCGCCCAGCACGAAGGTCTTCTTGCCGGCGATCAGCGGCACCGACGCGTAGGCCGCCGTCCAGGGCACGATGTGGTCCTCGCGAGATCCGTAGACGAAGAACGGCGCCTTGATCTTGCCGAGGTCGACCTTCTCGCCGCAAACCGTCAGCGCACCGGGCTTCTTCAGTTCGTTCTGCAGGTACAGGTGGCGCAGGTACCAGCAGTACATGGGGCCTGGCAGGTTGGTGCTGTCGCCGTTCCAGTACAGCAGGTCAAAGGGCGGGGGGGATTCGCCCTTCAGGTAGTTGGCGACGACGTAGTTCCAGACCAGGTCATTGGGGCGCAGGAAGCTGAAGGTGGTGGCCAGTTCCTGGCCCTTCAGCAGGCCGGGGCCGTTGGGTGCCTGTTCGCCCAAGGTCATCTCACGCAACTGCACCGAGCCTTCGTCGATGAAGATGTCCAGGATGCCGGTGCTTTCGAAGTCCAGCAGCGTTGTCAGCAACGTCACGCTGTGCGCGGGCTGTTCGCCTTGTGCGGCCAGCACGGCCAGCGCGGTGGACAGGATGGTGCCGCCAACGCAGAAGCCCAGCGTGTTGATGGTCTCGGCGCCGGTGATGGCCTGCACCGTGCGGATGGCGGCGATGGGGCCGTTCGCGATGTAGTCGTCCCAGGTCTTGTCGACCAGCGATTCGTCCGGGTTGCGC
>JANOAM010000356.1:0-5526 GCA_031411215.1 Betaproteobacteria bacterium | reverse complement strand
ACGGGCAGGATCACGTCTGACGCGCTGACGCCCAAAGTGTCGGGCAGCGCGGCGGCCATCGTGTGCAACACCGTGCTGCGGTGGCTGTAGAGCACACCCTTGGGGTTGCCCGTGGTGCCGCTGGTGTAGCAAAGGCTGCTGGCGGTGTTCTCGTCAAAGTCGGGCCAGTTGTACTGGTCGCTGGCGGCGGCGACCAGGTCTTCGTAGCACAGCAGATTCGCTACCTTGGGATCGGCCGGCATGTGGGCGCGGTCGCACAAGGCCACCCAATGTTTGACTGTCTTCGTGCGCCCGGCCACGGCCTGGATCAGCGGCAGGAAGCTCATGTCGAAGAACAGCACCTGGTCTTCCGCGTGGTCCAGGATGTAGACGACCTGGTCCGGGTGCAGACGCGGGTTGACGGTGTGCATCACCTGGCCGGTGCCGCTGATGCCGTAGTACAGCTCCATGTGGCGGTAGCCGTTCCAGGCCAATGTGCCGACACGCTCACCGGCCTTCACGCCCAGGCCGGCCAGCGCGTTGGCCACACGCCGCGCGCGACCGGCCAGTTCCTTGTAGGTGGTGCGGTGGATGTCGCCTTCGACGCGCCGGGACACGATTTCCTGTTCCGGGTGGTGGCGCTCCGCGTGCACGAGGAGAGAGGAAATCAGCAGCGGCTGCTGCATCATCTGGCCGAGCATGGTGGTGTCTCCGTGGGTGTCTGTGGCAAGTGTCTGTAGCAAGCCCAGCGGCTGCGGTGCCGCCTGTGGGCAGGGAGTCTACGCAAGCGGCCGGGCGGTGGCAGCCCGGGTCAACGCGGCTTGCAGGTCGGCCATGTGTATGGGCTTGGTGACGTAGTCGTCCATGCCCGCGTCCAGGCAGGCCTGGCGGTCCTCGGGCCGCGCGTTGGCCGTCATGGCCACGATGGGCACAAGCGCGGCGGCGCCGGGCAGCGCGCGGATGGCGCGTGTCGCGGCCAGGCCGTCCAGTTCCGGCATCTGCATGTCCATCAGCACCAGGTCCCAGCCGCCCTGGCGCGCCTGTTCCACGGCCGCAAGCCCGTCGTCCACCAGCACGGGCTGGTGGCCCAGGCGCTTGAGCATGGCGTCGATCAGCAACTGGTTGACGCTGTGGTCTTCGGCCACCAGCACACGCAGCGCACCGGCGGCTGGCGTGCGCGTGTCTAGGGTGTGCGCGCCAGCGGTGGCGGCCACGGGCTCGGCCTGTGCCACGGCTTCCTCGCAGGGCAGGGTGACAGTGAAGCAGCTGCCACGGCCGGGCTCGGTCTGCACCTGGATCTGCCCTCCCATGCGCTGCACCACCTCGCGCGTGATGGCCAGGCCCAGGCCGCTGCCGCCGTGGCGCCGCACGGCGGTGGCGTCAGCCTGCGTGAAGCGGTCAAACAGCGTGGGCATCGCGTCAGCCGGGATGCCGATGCCGGTGTCTTCCACGTCCAGTTGCAGGTCCACGCCGCCCGGCGCGGACGTCTGCGACGGGCTTTGCGACGCGCTTTGGGAAAGACGCACCACCACGCCGCCGCGTTCGGTGAACTTCAGGGCGTTGCCGACCAGGTTGAACAGCACCTGGCGCAGCCGCACGGCGTCGGCCCGCAGCCAGGGCGCCAGGCCGGGGGCAGCGTCCAGGCGCAGCGACAGCTGCTGCGAATCGGCCCGTTCGCGCATCAGCGCCAGCACCTCGCTGGCCAGTTGCTGCGGGTTGAAGACCACGGGCTGCAGGTCGAAGTGGCCGGCTTCTATGCGCGACAGGTCCAGCACGTCATTGATCAGCGACAGCAGCAGTTGCCCTGAACTGCCCACCAGTTCGGCGTGTTGGCGCTGTTCAGGCGACAGCGGGCCTTGCAGCAACAGGCTGTTGAGGCCGATGACGGCGTTCAGCGGCGTGCGGATCTCGTGGCTCATGTTGGCCAGGAACTGCGACTTGGCCTCGTTGGCGGCCTCGGCCGCGGCCTTGGCGCCGGCCAGTTCGGCTTCGCGGCTGGACATGTCGCGGTAGACGCTGACGGTGCCACCGTCCGGCATGCGCCGTTCGACGACGCTGAGCGTCACCCCGCTCTGCAGCACCAGCACGAATTCCTCGCTGCCCAGGTGGCGGGCGTTGAGGCGGTTTTCGACCCAGGCCTGGACCTGCGCCTCGTCCGCAGATCCGAAGCGGTGGCGCGCGGCCATCTCGGCCATCGTTCTGAATGGCAGGCCCACCCGCACGATGTCCTGCAGCGGCGGGAACAGGTTCAGGTAGCGCTGGTTCCAGCGCACCAAGCGGTCGTCGGCGTCGCACAGCAGGAAGGCGTCGCCCATGGACGCCAGCGCCTGGTCCAGCAGTGCCGCGGACTCGGCGGCGGCCAGCCGTGCCTGCGCCAGCCGCGTCAGCTGCCAGTGCGCACCGGCGGCAGCGGCCAGCACCAGCGCCGCGAAGGCGGCCGCCACCGCCAGCACCTGCAGGCGCTTCACGTTCCAATCGGCCAGGGCCGCGGCTTCTGGGATGCTGGCGGCAATCAGCAGGTGCGGGTACAGCGTGGGCCGGGACGCTTCCCGTGCCGGGCTGCCGTCCACCCGGCTGGCCAGCGCCTGCACGGCGCCCGTGGCCGCGGCCGCGGTCAGCGCGCGTTGCAGCCGGCGGCCGGTGACCCGGTCGTCTGGCGGCTGGGTGACCAGCACCAGGCCGTCGTCGCGTTCGATGCTCAAGGACAGGCGCGCGATGGATGCGCTGGACGCGGCTACCGACAGCAGCATGCCCGCCGGCACCTCGGCAATGGCCGTGAGCGGCGGCGCGCCGGCCAGGTCGATGGCACGTGCCAGCAGCAGGCTGCGTTCACCGCTGGCACTGCCGATGAGCGGGTCGCTCACCACCAGCACCGGCACGGGCTGGGCACGCACTTGGGCCAGCAGGCCGGGCGGCAGGTTAGGCCCGGTGCGCCGGGTGGCGGCCAGGCTCGTGGTCAGCGTGCTGCCGGACTCGTCGACCAGCGCCACGTCGGCAAACACCAGCTGCCGGTCCTGCAGGGCGGCCAGGATCTGGTGCGCCGTTTCGCCATCAAAACCGCCCGGGATCTGGGCCGGCTGCAGCAGCGTGGGCAGGCCGGCCAGCACCAGGTCCATGCCCATCAGCGTGCGGTTGATGTCGGTCTCGGCTGCGGCCACCAACTGGCGCAGCTGCTTGTCGGTCTTGTCCAGCGCTTCGTCGTGGCCGGCGCGCAAGAGGCCTAGGGTGACCGTAGCCACCATAGCCAGGAACAGCCCCGCGGCGGCCCACGTCAGGGCGATGACCCGGCGCAACGGGTTGGCCGGTCGGGCGGGTTTCAACGGGCGTGGGCCTCAACACCCAGCACGGGCGCCATGACCTGGTTCCAGCTGGTGGCGCAGGCTGGCCCACAGCGCTGCAGCCAGCGCGGCAGCACGGACTGGGTCAGCAGGTCGCGGCGCAGCACCTCGTCGGCCGAGCCCGGGCGCACCACGGTCATCCGGCCGGGCTTGCCGCCTTTGCAACTGCTGTCGCCTGCGTTGCAGGCAATGCCTTCGGCGGTGTCGCGTGCGGCTTCGTCCCAGATGGCGTTTTCCAGCTTGGGCAGTTCACGCTGCAGCAGGGTGCGCAGGTCCTGCGGCAGCGCCCGCCAGGTGGAGCCATGGGCCACAAAGACCGACATGCCCCAGCTGATGGCCATGGTGTGCAGGTGGGTGGTGATCTCCTGCAGGCCCACCGTGTTGCCCGACATGGTGCCGGTGATGGCGCAGTCCAGGTTGCCGGCGCGCATGTTGGCCACCAGGTCGGCAAAGGGCAGGTTGACGGGCTGGCCGCCCAGCGCTTCCACCCAGTCAGCCTGGCTCACGCTGGACGCGCGCACCTTGCGCCCACGCAGGCCGCCCAGGCTGGCCAGCGGTGTGTTGCAGAACAGCACCTGCGCCGGGTACACGTAGACGGCCAGCAGCTCCGCGCCATGGCGTTCGCGCAGCAGCGCCTGCAGGCGCGGCCGGAAGGCGGCGACGGACCGGCGCATGGTGGCGATGTCGGGGTTCAGGCCGGCCAGGTCCGGTGCGGCCAGTTCGGCGTCCTTGGGGCTGGACAGGCTCACCAGCAGCGTGCCGAAAGGCACCGTGCCCAGCCGCACCATGGACAGCAGTTCCTGGCCGCGGATGCCGGCGCGGTCGAAGGGCACGATCTCGGCGCTGTAGCGGCCACTGCTCAGGCGCGGCAGTTCCGTCGTCCAGAACGGGGCCTCATGGCGGGTGAACTGGCTCAGTGCCGCCAGGCCGCCCACCACACGCAGCTTGACGGGTGCGGGCTGTGCCCAGGCTGCCGGCAGGGCGGCGCCCAGGACCCAGGCCAATGCCGTGCCTGGCAGGAGCCGCATGAATCGCTGCATCGTGGTCAAGGCGGGTCTCCTGCGGGTTCGTGAGCTGGCTGCATCGGCGTGGTGTCGATGCAGCATGTGAGTACGGGTGAGTGCGGGTGAGTTGGGGACAACTGCGGCTGAGTTTAGGCAGCGACCAGGCGTTTGGACAGGCTGCGTTGCCGCGCCACCAGCGCGGTCCCGTCCAACGTCACCAGCTGGCCTTGCCGCACCAGCGCGCGGCCTTGCACGACGGCCAGCGCCACGCGCGACACCTGGCACAGCAGCAGCGCGGCCACCGGGTCGTCGTCGGCGCCGGCCAGGCCGGGCTCGTCCAGTCGCACGGCGATCAGGTCGCAGGCCATGCCGGGCGCCAGCGCACCGATGTCGTCGCGACCCAGCACGCGGGCGCCGCCCAGGGTGGCGATCTCCAGCATCTCGCGCGCCGACATGGCCGTGGCGCCGCGGCTGACACGCTGCAGCAGCAGGGCCAGGCGCGCTTCGGCCAGCAGGTGGCCGCTGTCGTTGCTGGCCGAACCGTCCACGGCCAGCGACACGGGCACACCGGCATCGCGCATGGCGCGTATGGGCGCGGCGCCCGAGCCCAACCGCATGTTGCTGCCGGGGCAATGCGCCACACCCGTGCCGGTGCGCGCGAAGAGCGCCATGCCGGCGGCGTCCAGCTTCACGCAGTGGGCGTGCCACACGTCCGGGCCCAGCCAGCCCAGCTGTTCGGCGTATTCGGCCGGTGTGCAGTTGAACTTCTCGCGGGTGTAGGCGATGTCGCTGTCGTTTTCGGCCAGGTGGGTGTGCAGGTGCACGCCGTGGCGGCGTGCCAGCAAGGCCGCGTCGCGCATCAGGCCCGTGCTGACGCTGAAGGGCGAGCACGGCGCCACCACGATGCGCTGCATCGCGAAGCGCGCGCTGTCGTGGAAGCGGTTGATCAGCCGTTCACTGTCGCGCAGGATGGCGCCTTCGTCTTCCACCGCCTCATCCGGCGGCAGGCCGCCCTGGCTCTGGCCCACGCTCATGGCGCCGCGTGCGGCGTGGAAGCGCAGGCCCATCCCGGTGGCGGCATGCAGGGTGTCGTCCAGCCTGCAGGCGCCTGGGAAGAGGTAGAGGTGGTCACTGCTGGTGGTGCAGCCCGACAGCAGCAACTCGGCCATCGCGAGCTGGGTGCTGACCTGCAGCATCTCTGGCGT
>JANOAM010000355.1:0-2015 GCA_031411215.1 Betaproteobacteria bacterium | reverse complement strand
GCATGCCGTGAAGGCGATCACACGATTCTAGGCGGGTGCCAAGGAGCACCAACCCCGGGTTTGCCGGGTGGGCGGGCTTGCTTGCGGCTCGCTTGTGGCCTACCAGCCGATCAAGGCGTCCCGGCCCTGCACCAGCAGCTGAACCTTGCGGCCCACGGGCAGGCTCACTTTGGGGTGCACATGGCCGAACGGCAGGCCCGTCAGGATGGGCACTTTGGTGGCGCTGCGCAGGTGGGCCACCATGGTCTTCAGCGTGTAGCCCCGGTCCAGCGGCGACGGCTTCCAGGCGCTTACAGCGCCCAGCACCACGGCCTTCTGGTTGGCCAGCACACCCGCCTGCAGCAACTGCAGCAGCGTGCGCTCCACGCGGTAGGGATGTTCGTTGACGTCTTCCAGGAACAGCACGCCGCCTTTCACCTGCGGCAAGTGCGGCGTGCCCAGCAGCGACGCCACCATGCTCAGGTTGCCGCCCCACAGCACGCCGCGCACGCCCAAGCCGTCAAAGCCCATGTCGGTGCGGAAGCCCACGGCCTCCAGTTCGCCACTCATCGCTTCCAGAAAGCAGTCGCGCGTGACCTCGTCAACCCCACCGGCCTCTTCGCTGCGGCTGAAGTCGTCCAGCGCCGCCGGCCCGGCCCAACTGGCCGTGCCCGTGTGCGCCAGCAGGCCCAGGTGCACGGCGGTGAAGTCGCTGTAGCCGACCCAGCGTGTGCCCTTCTCGGCCGCCTTGGCCAGCGCCTTCCAGCGGATGCCGTCCAGCAGCCGCGTCAGGCCGTAGCCGCCGCGCGTGCTCATGGCAATGGACGGTGCAGCAGCGGCCACGCGGTGGATGGCGGCCAGACGCGCTTCGTCACTGCCGCCAAATCGCTGGTGCCTGGCCAAGGCCGATTCGTCCAGCTGCGCGTCAAAGCCCAGGCCACGAAGGCGCTTGAGCGCCAAGCGCAGTGGTGCGGCGGCAGGCACCACGCCGGACGGGCTGAAGAGGGTCAAGGTGTTCATGCGGGAGGCGAGTCCAGGGGTTGGATTTCGACGGCGTCACCGGTGGGGATGGTGTCGTCGACGTCGGGTGGCACTGCGGCCGTACGTTCAGCCTTCTGCAGGCGGCGGCGCTCGGCAAAGAACTCGCGCAGCAACTGGCCGCAGGCATCGCCCATCACACCGCCGGTGACTTGCGTGTGGTGGTTGAGCAGGGGCTGCGCAAAAAGGTCGACGACCGAGCCGGCTGCGCCGGTCTTGGGGTCGAAGGCACCGAAGACCACACGTTTGAACCGAGCATGCATCAGCGCCATGGCGCACATGGCGCAGGGCTCCAGCGTCACGTACAGCTCGCAGTCCGGCAGGCGGTAGTTTTCCAGCAACGCAGCCGCATGGCGCAGGGCGACGATCTCGGCATGGGCCGTGGGGTCATGGGTGGTGATGGGCCGGTTGTAGCCGGTGGCAACGACCTGGCCTTCGCGCAAGATCACCGCACCCACGGGGACTTCGCCCACCAGCAACGCGTTCTGCGCCTGGTCCAGCGCCAGGCGCATGCCCAAGCTGTCTTCTGGTCCCGTCATGCGTGCTGGCCGTTGCCCTGCCACACGGCGCGGCGTTCGGCGCGGCGTGCTTCGTGCCGATCGCGCTGTTCCGCAACCCAGTCCGAGACATTGCGTTCAGCCCAGAGCCGAGCCCAGGGCTGGTTGAGCGCCATCAGCTGCTCGAATGCCACACGGCGGTACTCGCGGCCAAAACCGTCGCGCGAGAGCCAGCGCGCATCGACCAGCCAACGCCGCAACTCCACATGGTCGGTTGCCAGGCAGCGTGCCGTGCCCGCGAGCGCGGACTTCAAGGCGCCATTGACTTCGGGCTCGCTCATCGGCACGTCCGGCAGGGTGGCCCAGGCCAGCGCCAGTGCCGCTGGGCGCTGGTCTTCACTCAGGACGCCAAGGCTCACGCCATTCTTGACGACCAGTTGCGCCATCTGGGCCCATAGAGATGCGGAATCGACCATGCCGGTCTCCTCTTGTGCAACGGGC
>JANOAM010000354.1:0-8090 GCA_031411215.1 Betaproteobacteria bacterium | reverse complement strand
CAGCCGGTGGCCGGCTGCAAAGCGGTCCCCCAGGGCATAGCCCAGGTGCAGCGCCGGGGCATCGGCAGGGCGGCTGGCCAGCCAGTGCTCAGCCGCTGGTCCACGTCGTCGGGCCGCGGCACTTGGCCGGCACCCCACTGTCGGGGGCCGCCGGCATCGGCAATCTCCTGCAGCAGCGGGCGCCTTCCCAGGTAGGGTGCCAGCGCGATGATGCCTTCCACCTCGCCCGGGTGTTGCATGGCATAGCCCAGGGCGACAAAGGCACCCAGCGAGATGCCGGCCATCCAGATGCGCCGGTAGCCGCGGGCCCGGTAGGGCGCCAGCACCTCGTCGTGCAGGCGCCGCAGCACGCTGCCGTCGTACACGTAGTCCAGCCCGGCACCGGCCACCACCACGTCCACAGCCAGCCGGCGTTGCTGCAGGGCAGCGAGCATGCCTTCGTCCTGCATCTCGGCCGGCGTCATGTGGGCGCCGGGCAGCAGCACCAGCAGCACGGGCGCCTGCGCGAGGCAGGCGCGGTCATCGGCCAGCAGTTCCATGGGGGTGGGGGTGGGCTGGCGCAGCAGCGCGCAGCCCGTGAGCACGGCGCCGCCGAATGCCGCCAGCAGTGCGCGGCGGGGCGGCGGCAGGTTCAGCGGGAGCTGCCTTCGTTGGGGTTGTGGATGATCCAGGTCAGGTTGCCGCCGCCGCCCCAGCTGAACGCGGCGCCGCTGGAAAACAGCAGCCGGCCCTGCCCTTTGTAGACGACCTCGGTGCGGAACTTGTCCGAGCCGAAGTAGAAGGGGATGAAGGCCTTGCCGGTGGGGTGGGCGCCCATGTCGTCGGGCTGGCCGAGCATGTTCATCACCTGCGTGGTGGACATGCCGATCTTGAGCTGGCTGAACTTGCTGCCGGGCCGGGGCTTGCCGGTGATCTCACCTTCCCAGTCGTCCATTCCCTTGACCTTCTGGCCGTAGCCGGCTTCCACCAGCTTGGAATTCACCACCTCGCCATTGGCATTCATGCCGGGTCCGATCTTGGGGGCCGCTGGGGCCGCCGGGGCTGCAGCGGCGGCCGGTGCCGGCGCGGCGGTGTCGGACTTGGTGCCGCCCGTGCTGACACAAGCAGTGAACAGCCAGGCGACGGCCAGCGCAGTGGGGATGGACAGGACGCGGACAGATGGCTTCATGTGGGCTCCTCAGGCCATGGGTGTAGGGGCCCCACCGGTGCGCCAGCTGGTGGCGCACGGCAGAGACCCACAACACTTTAGCCCAGCACCGGTCGATCATTGAGCGGTGTCCGCCTTGACCCTTCGACTTGCCCCCCATCAGGCCGAAGGGAATGTCCTACGGGCCGCAAGTTTGCTGTGCAACCGTTAGGGTCGAGACACCATGCAAGCAAGCCATCTCCTTTCGCGCCGCGCCCTTCTGGGCGCCCTGGGCGCCTCCAGCCTGCCCTGGCTGGGCGGCTGTTCCACCCCGCTGCCCTTGGGCGCGCAGGCCCCGGTCGACGCCAGTGCGGCGGCCTTGTTGCAGGACAGTGCCCAGGCGCACGGCCTGCAGGCCTACCGGTCCATCCAGGACATCAACCTGGCCTACGAAGGCCAGTGGCGGCCCCTGATCAACGGCGTCCAGCCCGAGGTGGTGGATGCCGGCTACCGCGGCAGCTCGCAGGAGCGTCTCATGCCCAAGGCGGGCGTCAATGCCCAGGCTTACACGGGCCCGCGTGGACGCAAGCAGGTGTTCTGGCAGCGCAGCCCGGCCGAGGCGGCGCTCTGGTACGACGGCGCGCCGTCCACCAGCGAGCCGCTGCGCCGTGCCGCGGCCCTGGTGGCCGAGGGTTATGGTTTTTTCCTGCTGGGGCCGCTGTGGGCACTGGACCGCGGCCAGGCCTGGTCCCGCCAGGGCACGGAGCGCGTCGACGGGCGCCTTTGTGATGTCGTGGAAAGTCCCATCAGCCCGGGGCTGGGCTTCGCCGGCAAGGACCGCATCGCCCTGTGCATCGACCGCTCGGGCCAGCTGACGCGGCGCATCCGCTTCACGCTGGAGGGCTTTGCCGGCACGCAGGGCGCCGTCGCCGAGGTGGACACCTTCGATCACCAGCGTCGCTTCGGCGTCCTGTGGCCGATGCGCTCCTATGAAGAGGTGGTGCACCCGATCCGGCTGCCGGCGCACGACTGGCGCATCGCGGGCCTGGACATCAACCGCGGCTACGATGTGGCTGCGCTGCGCGGCCCGCTGTTCACCGGTGCCGCCGCAGCGCCGGCCACGCCGGTCTGAGCCCGCGGTTCAGCCGGCGTACAGCCCGCCGTTGATCGAAATCACCTGCCCCGTGATGTAAGCGGCATCAGGCCCGGCCAGGAAGGCGGCCAGCGCGGCCACTTCGTCGGGTTTGCCGGCGCGCTGCACGGGCACCATGCGCTTGATCATCTCGGCGTCAAAGGCGGCGCCGGCGCCGTCCTTCGCTCCAGTCGCCATGGGCGACTCGATGATGCCCGGCGCGATGGCATTGACCGTCACGCCGCGGCTGCCCACTTCCAGCGCCAGGGCCTTGGTTGCGCTGTTGAGCGCACCCTTGGCCGCCGCGTAGTTGACCTGCCCGCGGTTGCCCGACAAGGCGGCCACGCTGGACACGTTGATGATGCGGCCCCAGCGGGTGCGCAGCATGGGCAGCAGCAGCGGCTGCGTGATGCGGAAGAAGCCGTGCAGCGACACGTCGATGACCCCGTACCACTGCTCACGTTTCATGCCCGGGAACACGGCGTCGTCGTGGATCCCGGCGTTGTTGACGATCACCTGCACCGGGCCGCCGGCGAGCAACTGCGCGGCAGCGGCTGCGGTGGCTTCGTCGTCGCTGAGGTTGAACACGCAGGGCTCGGCACTGCCGTCGGCAGCACGGATCTCTTCAGCCAGTGCCTGCACCGCGTCAGGCCGGGTGTTGCCGTGCAGCAGCACGTGCGCGCCCTGCGCCGCCAGGCGGCGTGCGATGGCGGAACCCAGCGCGCCGCTGGCGCCGGTGATGAGGGCACGCTTGCCGGTCAGAGGGCTGGGCTGGATGGTGCTCATGGCAGGGCGTTCAAGATGACGGTGGCGCGGCCTTGGACCAGCGGGCGGCCCGTCTCGTCGGCCAGCACAAACCGGTATTGGGCCTGGCGCGCGTCACCCAGCAGCAACGTCGCGGTGACGCTCAATTCACCCGTCAGGTCGTCCAGTCGTGGCACATGCTGCTGCACGCCCCGCACAGCGGCCAGGAAGCCTGGCACGGGCGGGCTGCCGGGCGCGGCGTTGAGCGTGCCGTGCAGCGCCATGGCCTGCGACGCGTATTCGATGGCCGTGACAGCGGGCAGCTGGCCGTTCAGACGCAGCGGGTTGGTGGCGCTGAGGTGGCTGCTGGCGCGGCATTCGATGTGCTCTGGCGTCCAGCTCACCAGCCGGTCCAGCAGGCACATGCTGCCGCTGTGCGGCACGCGCGCGGCAATGCCGGCTTGGTCCAGGGTCTGCGGGTCGCTCATGTCGCGGCGACCGTGACGCGCAGGTGCTGGCTGCTGAGGCCGTCCACCACCAGCGTGGCCGCGGCCGGCTGGGCCAGGGCCTGCAACAAGGGCAGCGCACGCGCCGCAGGAATGGTGCTGCACACGGTTTCCAGACCTGGCCCCGCGCAGGCGGTGGGTGTGTCATTGCCACCCACATCCAACGTCAGCTGGCGGCCAGCGCCGCCGGCCGGCGTCAGCACCAGGGCCACGGCAAACACGTCACTCAAGGGCCGCAGCGCATGCAAGGGCACTGGGTAGGGCACGTCGCAGGCCACCAGGAGCACCGGTGCGCCCGTGGCCAGGCATTGCACAGCGGCTTCCTGCAGGCCGGCGGCGAAGCTGGCGTCGAAGGCCGCCAAGCTGGTGGACGGCGCCCGCGAAGCCGCCGCGATGTGCCAGTAACCGGCCGGCGCGTTGTGCACGGAGTTCGTGAAGCGTGTGGGCGACACCAGCCGTTCGGGTTGGGCCAGCGCTTCGCACAGGATGTGGCAGTTGCCCGGGTCGCCAGTGGAACTGGTGAAAACCGTGGCCAGCGTGGCGGCGTCCAGCCCGCTCATGGCCAGGGCCTGGTCCGCCACCACGATGCTGGCCTTGACGACATTGCCCGCGCGCCGACGTTCAGTGGCGGGCAGGCGGTTGGGTGCGGGCACGACCGTGGCTGCGTGTTGCCAGGCGTTTGCGTCGCGCAGCGCGGCCTGGCCCGTGAGCCAGTCCGGCAGGCCTGGGCCCAGGACACCAATGCCGGTGATGCCGACGGTGAGGGTCATGCCGCCACCCCGAACAGCAGGCTGGCGTTGCTGCCGCCGAAGCCGAAGGAATTGCTGGCCACCACCTTCACGGCCTGTTCACGCGGTTCACGCAAGTACAGGCTCAGCAAGGCCGGGTCGGCTTGCAGCACGTTCAGTCCTGCCGGCATGAAACCGTGCTGCAACGCCAGCATGGCCACCGCCGCTTCCACGCCGCCAGCCGCGCCCAGCGTGTGGCCGGTGTAGCCCTTGGTGCTGCTGCAGGGCAGCTGCGTGCCGAAGACGGCGGTGACGGCCTTGTCCTCGGCCGCGTCGTTGCCCGGTGTGGCGGTGCCGTGCAGGTTGAGGTAGTCCACGTCGCTCGTCTGCAGGCCGGCCTGGGCCAGCGCGCCGCGCATGGCCGCGGCGGCGCCCGCGCCTTCGGGGTGGGGGCTGCTCATGTGGTGGCCGTCGCTGCTTTCGCCAGCACCCAGCAGCCAGGCGGCCGGTGCGCTGCAATCGCGTTCCACCAGCGCAAAGGCCGCGGCTTCGCCCAGGGACAGACCGTCGCGTCCGGCATCAAAGGGCCGACAGATATCGGTGCTGACCAGTTCCAGGCTCTTGAAGCCGTAGAGCGTGGTCATGCACAGGCTGTCGACACCACCCACCACCGCGGCGTCCACGACGCCGGAGCGGATCATGCGTTCGGCAGCGGCAAACACCTTGGCGCTGGACGAGCACGCGGTGGACACCACATAGGCCGGGCCCTGCAGCGCCAACGCTTCACGCACATAACGTGCGACCGAGTAGGTGTTGTGGGTGGTGCCGTAGTGCAGCCAGGCCGGCAGCGCGCCGGTCGGCTGTCCACCCACCATCTCGCGGTGCCGGTAGGCGATTTCCGTCTGCAGGATGCCGGACGTGCTGGTGCCCAGGAACACACCCACACGCTCTGCGCCCCAGCGTGCCGCGGCAGCGCGCACACGGTCGCCAAAACCGTCGGCGCGCAGACCCAGTTCGGCCAGGCGGTTGTTGCGGCAGTTGTGTTCAGCCAAGTGTGGCGGCAACTGCACTTCGTCCGCACCTTCCACCACGCCCAGCCAGGTATCCACGGACGCGGTCTCGAAGCCCTGCTTCCTGAGCCCTGTGCGGCCCGCCTGCAGCGCGGCCAGCGTGGCGGCGCGGCCGTGGCCCAGGGCGCTGACCACGGTGAAGTCGGCCACGGCCAGGGGCTTCATGTGGCGGGGCCCTTCAGGTCCGCAATCAGCAGCACGTTGGCGAATGGTGTGCCCTGGCTCTGCGGCACGGCGCGCACGCTGAAGCCCAGGCGTTCCAGCAGGGCGACCCAGTCCTTCAGCGGCCGGCCGAAGGTGGGTGGCACGCGGTGGCCGCGGGCCCAGGTGACCATGCGATCGACCCACTGGCTGGCCGCGAAACCCCGCGGGCTTCCGGCGTCGCCCACACGCAGCAGCAGCCGGCCGCCAGGGGCCAGTGCGTCACGCACACGCTGCAGCACACCAGCTTGCGCGGCGTGGTCCACGTAGTGCAACACATCCAGGATCACCACCACATCGCAGACCGGGAAGCTGGCCGTGCACATGTCGGCGCAGACAAAACGCGGCTCCAACGCCAGGCCGCGCAACGAGGCTTCCGCACGTGCCACGTCCTTGGGCATCAGTTCGATGCCGGTGTAGGCCTGGGCCGACGCGGCCACGGGCCAGGCGGCAGGCCAGCCACCGGCGCGCTGCAGGTCGGCGCAGGCCTGCAGCAGGCTGGCGATCAAACCCTGGCCGCAGCCGATGTCCACGACACGGCCCTGCGCCGGCAGGTCGCCGCGCGACAGCATGCCGCGGAACACCGGGTCATGGCGCAGCTTGCCGCGTGCCCAGTGAAAGGCCCACCGGCTGGTGGCCGCGTAGGGCTGGCTGGCGGCGTGGTGCAGGGCGGCCCAGGCACGGTCCGTGACCCCGTCGTGGGCCGATGCAGGCATGTCTTTGGGGTTCATGAAGACAAGGCTGTGGCGCGGCGTGGTGGCAAGGCGTCGGCCAGGGTCACGGCCTGCAGGCCCGCACTGCGCAGGCGCTGCAGCAGTGGCGGCAGCACGTCCAGCAGCACGGCGCGGCCGCTGGCGGTGCGCTGCGCGTGGCCGTCATGCAGCAGCAGGATGCTGCCGCCGGACAGGCCCTTCTGCAGCCGTGACAGCACGACGGCGGGGTCGGCCTGCCGCGTGTCATAGCCGCGGCGGCTCCAGCTGACCAGGTGCAGGCCCAGGCCGTGCAGCACCGGGTCCAGCAGCGGGTTGCGCAGGCCGGCCGGCGCGCGGAAGCAGTGCGGGCGGATGCCGGTGACGTCGGCCAGCACCTGCTGCGCGGCGTCGATCTCCGCCCGGAAGCCACGCGGCCCCAGCAATGAAAAGTTGTGGCGGTGGCGCAGGCTGTGGTTCTGCACGCTGTGGCCGGCCGCGACGATGCGCCGCGTCAGCGTCGGGTGCTGGCGCGCCTTGTCGGCGATGCAGAAGAAGGTGGCCTGCGCGCCGTGTGCGGCCAGCAGGTCCAGCACGGCGGGTGTGACCTCGGGGTCGGGGCCATCGTCAATCGTCAGGGCGACTTCACCACGCGCGGCGGAAGCCGCCGGCAGACGTGTGATGTTGGGCCCCAGCAGCCCGCTGCGTGGCCACAGGCCGGCCAGCGTCATCGCTGCATGGTTGGCCACCACCGCGCCCAGGGCCCAGGGCCAGGCACCGGGCACCAGCAGCGCCACGCCGGCCGCCGCATGCAGGCCCATGCTGGCGCGCAGGAAGGGTGGCATCGGCCAGGGAGCGGCGATGATGGCGGTGGGGTGGGTAGAGGTGCTCAAGGTCGTTCAAAAAGAGGCCGATCGAATTTTCACACGGGCTTTTGACCAGCCCCGGCGTCCGGGCTCACCGGGCGCGGCCGTGCAAAGGCGGCGGCCAGCAGCAGACTCAGCATCGCGCCTATGGCCACCACGGTGCCGATGGCCGAAAGCGCCGGGATGGACGACGCCGCGATCAGCCCGAAGGACAGCACCGTGGTCACATTGGCCAGCAGCAGGGACGCCAGCGTGTCGGGGTCCATCGCGCCACCGGCGGCCCCCTGCGGGTCGTGCTTCAGCATGTCGAAGAACAGCGCGTAGTTCGAACCCACGGCCACCACCAGCAGCAGTCCCACCAGGTGCAGGATGCCCAGCTGCACGCCGAAGGCCGCCAGCCCGCCCATCGTCAACAGCACCGACAGCAGCAGGGGTTGGCACACCGCCAGCACGCGCGGCAGCGAACGCAGCGAGAAGGCCACCAGCGCCACCACGCCCAGGGCGCCCAGCAGGGCCTGCGTCTGCGCCACGCCCAGGTAGCGCGCGTACAGGCGTGTCAACTCGGCGCCGATTTCCAGCGTCTGCACGCCGGGCTGGCCCTGCAGCGCCTGCTGCACGGCGGGCAGGTCCAGCTTGTCGCTGTTCGACTGCGGCGGTTGCAGCGGCAGCAGCGCCACCCAGCCGCCGCTGGCACGCTGCAGCAGCAGGGCGTCGATCAGCGGCGACAGCGCACCGCTGCGCAGCGATTCGCGCGTGATGGCGGCCTGGGTGCGCGCGGCCTGCACTTCGGCGACGAAAGGCGCCAGCCGTTCGGCCTTCAGCGGCCCGCCTTGCGTAGCCTGCGCGAGTGCGGTCTGCAGCGCCGTGGCATCCGGCAGGGCGGCTTGCCGGGCCTGCTGCGTGGCCAGGCTGGGCAGCCAGCGGGTGACGCTGTCGACACCGCCGATGGCGCCGCGTTCGACCAGCGGTTCCAGCAGCGCAATGACCTTTTCCGCCTGCTGCAGCGTGGCCTGCAGGTCGGCGGCCTG
>JANOAM010000353.1:0-2411 GCA_031411215.1 Betaproteobacteria bacterium | reverse complement strand
GTAGTGCGTCGGGTGCACGTCACGGACTTCGAAGCCGGCACGTTCACGCGTCAAGCCGCCCGGGCCCAGGGCCGAGACACGACGCTTGTGCGTGATCTCGGACAGCGGGTTGGTCTGGTCCATGAACTGCGACAGCTGGCTGGCGCCGAAGAACTCCTTCAGAGCCGCAGAGATCGGCTTGGAGTTGATCAGGTCGTGCGGCATCAGGGCTTCGGTCTCGGCCTGGCCCAGACGCTCCTTCACGGCCTTCTCGATGCGCGCCAGGCCTGATCGGTACTGGTTCTCAGCCAGTTCGCCCACACAACGCACACGCCGGTTGCCCAGGTGGTCGATGTCGTCCACGTCGCCATTGCCGTTGCGCAGGTCGACCAGGATCTTCACGACGTCCAGGATGTCCTCGTTGGACAGTGTCATCGCACCTTCGGGCGTGTCGCGGCCCACACGGGCGTTGAACTTCATGCGGCCCACGCGCGACAGGTCGTAGGTGTCGGCACTGTAGAAGAGACGGTGGAACAGGGCTTCCACGGCGTCTTCGGTCGGCGGCTCGCCGGGGCGCATCATGCGGTAGATGGCCACACGCGCGGCCAGCTGGTCGGCGGTCTCGTCAGCAACCAGCGTCTGGCTGATGTAGGCGCCCTGGTTCAGCTCGTTGGTGTAGATGCACTGGACTTCCTTGATGCCTGCCGCGCGCAGCTTCTTCAGCAGCGCTTCGGTGACTTCTTCGTTGGCCTTGGCCACGATCTCGCCGGTGTCCGGATCGACCTGGTTCTTGGCCAGCATGCGGCCGACCAGGAAGTCTTCCGGCACGCTCACGAAGCCGGTGCCGGCCTGCTCCAGCGTGCGCACATGGCGCGCGGTGATGCGCTTGTCCTTTTCGACGACGACATTGCCGTTCTTGTCGGTCAGATCAAAGCGGGCGACTTCACCCTTCAGGCGCTCAGGCACGAACTCCATCTGCGCGCCCGTGTCCATCAGGCGGAAGTTGTCGTTGTGGAAGAAGTGCGCCAGGATCGATTCCGGGTTCAGGCCGATGGCCTTCAGCAGGATCGTCACGGGCATCTTGCGACGGCGGTCGACGCGGAAGTACAGGATGTCCTTGGGGTCGAACTCAAAGTCCAGCCAGGAGCCGCGGTACGGAATGATCCGCGCGCTGAACAGCAGCTTGCCCGAGCTGTGCGTCTTGCCCTTGTCGTGTTCAAAGAACACGCCGGGGCTGCGGTGCAGCTGGGACACGATGACACGTTCCGTGCCGTTGACGATGAAGGAACCGTAGTCGGTCATCAGGGGCACCTCGCCCATGTAGACCTCTTGCTCCTTGATTTCCTTGACCTGCTTGGCCGGGTGCGATTCCCGGTCATAGATGATCATCTGCAGCTTCGCGCGCACGGCGGCCGCGAAGGTCAGGCCGCGCTGCTGGCATTCGCGTACGTCGAACGCCGGCTTGGCGATGTTGAATTCGATGAACTTCATTTCCACGAACCCGTTGTGTGACGTGATCGGGAACGCGGACAGGAACGCAGCTTGCAAACCTTCAGGCTTGCGTTTTTGCGGCGGCACATCCTTCTGCAGGAACGCGACATAGGACTCCCGCTGCATGGTCAGCAGATAGGGGACCTTCAAAACACTCTCACGCTTGCCGAAGCTCTTGCGGATCCGCTTGCGCTCGGTGTACGTGTAGGGGGTTGCTTGCGCCATTGAACTCTCCGTGTCGAGACCCACCGCCTGGCCTAGGCAATGAATCGTCGGCGACTGGCTGGCTCGGGCCCCAAGAGTCCGCTTGCGCGGCCTCGTCCCCCAGGGGGAACGAGTTGTCTCGGGAGACCCTCGCCGACTCAGGCCTTGCGCCTGAGGCTTGGTGGCAGGCCACTACCTGCCGCTGGCGGACAACCCTGGCATTGCACCAGGGCCCGACCAAACCCGTTCTCTGCAGTCGGATCAGAGAACACTGAATGAGGCCCCCAGGCTGCGGTGCCGGCTGCGCCGGCGTCCTCGCCACCCCCCGAGGGGGCTCCGCTGGCGGCCCGGCAAAGCCGGATCCGCGGCGGTCCTTGGTGACCCTATTCGCTGTTCTCGCGAAGAGGTGGAGCGCTTGAGGCGCCCCACCATCCGTCTTACTTGATTTCCGCTTTCGCGCCAGCGTCCAGCAGCTTCTTGAGGGCTGCGTCGGCGTCAGCCTTGGCAATGCCTTCCTTGACGGCCTTCGGCGCGCCGTCGACCAGGTCCTTGGCTTCCTTCAGGCCCAGGCCGGTCAGTTCGCGCACGGCCTTGATGACTTGCACCTTCTGGGCGCCAGCTTCGAGCAGCATCACGTTGAATTCGGTCTGCTCTTCCACCACTGCGGCGGCAGCGCCACCACCGGCGGCCGGGGCCGCCATCGAAGCGGCGGACACGCCGAACTTCTCTTCGATCGC
>JANOAM010000352.1:0-7904 GCA_031411215.1 Betaproteobacteria bacterium | reverse complement strand
CCCACCTGCGAGCGGATCAACACCTGGCGGACTTCGATGGTCATGGTGATCGTCCTGGTGATTTCTTCGGCTGCGTTCTTGTCGTGATGTCTTCTGCTGGCTACAGCTCGCGCTTGACGTTGAGGTAGGCCAACTCCACCTTCTCCAGCGCCACCTCGTTCTTGCTGCTCTGGAAAGGCTCCACGTCCCACTTCACCGGGTAGGCGTTGTCAAAGGTCCACAGGCGCAGCGGCTGGCCGCCTTCGTCCAGCAGCGCCACCTGCAGCAGCTTGGTGGTGACGGCCTGTCCCAACCCGCCTTCCAGCACGTCGCGGCACCAGGTGACCAGGCGCGACGTGTACGGCGCCACACCGCGCTTGAGCACCAGGCGCGGGTGCTTCACCGCCTTGGGCAGCGTGTAGACGAAGCGGTTCTCGCCACCTTCCACCACGGTCTCGGTCTCCATCTCGGCGGCGATGCCACTGACCTCGCGGAACGAACAGTCCGCGTCCCGCGTGGCCGTGCCGAAGCTGACCCGGAAGTGGAAGGCCACCGGCGGGTACAGCGGCGGCGGTGCGCCGCGCGCGGCGGCCGCCCGCGCGACCGGCAGCGGGGGTGCGGGCGGTGGCATGGTCTCAGGCGTTGGCGATGGTCAGGCCCTCGTGCGATATGACGATGGTCTCCACCGCCACCTCGTTGCCCTGGGCCTTCAGGTCGGTGCCGCTGATCTTGTTGGGCCAGGCATTGGTCAGCGTCCACACCATCGTCGGTGAGCCGGCTTCGTCGAGCAGGCTGATGGTCACCGGCTTCCTCTTGATGGTGTTCATCTTGATTTCGTTGAACCAGTCCCAGAACTTGTTGTCGCTCTTGAAGACGCCTTTCTTCATGGTCACGTCGCTGAACTTCTTCAGTCCAGGCATCTTGATGGTGCTGAACTGCGGGCTGTCACCGTGCCGGTATTCAATGGCCTGGGCCTCGGCGTCCAGGCCCGAGACCTCCTGGAAGTGCATCACCGCGCTGTCCCACTTCACTTCGAAGCGGAATTTGGGCAAGGGCCACACACTGGTGGATTGGGCGGAACCGTCGTCTGCTGCCATGGAAGTTCTCCGTGGTCGTCGTCAATGGATGGGTGTGCGGTGCAGGGTCTGATCGGATCGATCAGGACTTCTGCATCTGCTGCTGGAAGGTGATCTCGATGAATTCCGCCGGGCGGCTGATGGCCACCAGCACGGTCACACGCAGGATGCCTTCCAGGATGTCTTCGGACGTCATGGTCTCGCCCAGGCCCACGTGCACGCTGAAGGCGTCGTCCGGCACCGCGCCAGCCAGGCCGCCGCGCTTCCAGATGCCGGTGAGGAAGTTGGTGATCATCGACTTGATGGTCACCCAGGTGTTGCCCACGTTGGGCTCGAAGACCATGGCCTTGGCGGCCAGGCGGCAGCTCTCTTCCAGCATGATCATCGTGCGCCGCACGCTGATGTAGCGCCAGTCCAGGCTGTTGCCGTCCAGCGTGCGCGCGCCCCAGACCAAGGCGCCTTCGCCGATGAAGCTGCGGATGGCGTTGATGCTCTTGCCCTGGGTGCTGACGTTCAAGTCTTCCTGGTCGTCGTGCGAAATTTCCACCGCCGGACGCACCACGTTGGCGACGCTGACATTGGCCGGTGCCTTCCACACACCACGGCTGTTGTCCACCATGGTGTACAGGCCCGCCATGGCGGCGGAGGGCGGCGTCAGGTTGATCAGTTCGCGCGCTTCCTTCAGCGCGTGTTCGTACAGGCTGCTCATGGTGAGCACGCTCTTCTGCACCAGGTCCTTGCTGGGCGCCAACAGTGCACGCTTCATGTCCACGTCGGCCGCGCGACGCGCGATGTCGGCCTTCTCCTTGGCCTTGTCGGTGACCTTCTTGTCGCTGTCCACAGCCGCCGTCAGGGCCGTCACCCATTCGTCGTCGGTGGTCTTCATGGCCTTGATGGCGTCGGCACGGGCCTTGAGCTTGTCGTCCGCTGCCACAGCGGCGGCGTCGGTCAGGCCCATGTCCTTGGTCAGCAGGTCGATCAAGCCGTCGATGTCGGCGCTGAAGAGGCCGTAGTCCAGCGCGCTGGCCGGCACCAGGGACGTGTGCAGCCACGGGTAGTAGGCGGCGGCAAAGTCCAGGTGGTTGATGCCGATGTGGTTGCGGAACTCGTCGATGCAGCTCCAGCCGAAGTCCTTGTCCTTGCGGTCACGGTCGCCGCCCCATACGTCCAGCACGGCGACACGGCTGCGCATCTTGCCGCCGCAGTGCGCCAGCACCTGCTGCTGCACCAGCACGCAGTCGGCTTCGCTCAGCAGCACGGCGTCGGGCGTGAGCACCATGGTGGGCTCCTGCTCCTTGACCAGTGGCGTCAGCCCGCCGATGAGGCCGCTGCCTTCGTTGCCGGCCTCGACGTCTTTGGAGTAGTCCCCCACCGACACGACGTAGCAGGCGCCACCGCCGTTCTGGAAGAAGTGCGTCATGGCCTGGTGCATCAGGAAGCGCCCGCCGGCCTTGTTGGCCGCGCGCGAGAGCCTGTACTTCTTGCCCTTCAACTCGAATTCCGTGGCCTGGCCACGCGCGTCGGTGGCGGCAGGCTTGGTGCCGGCCGCTGGCGGCGTGGTGATGTCTTCCAGCTTGAAGACGGGCGTGGGCGCGCCGCCGAAGTAGCGTGCGTACTCGCTCATGGACGAGATGCGCCAGGGTTTGTTCAGCAGCGTATTGCCGCCGTTGCGTGCGAAGTCCGTGTAGCCGATGAAGGCCGGCACGGCGGTCGCGACTTCCACCACCGAGGGCGGAAACGCGTTCTTCTCGACGATATAGACACCGGGTGTCTTCATGGCCATTGCAGCCTCCTGCGTGGGTAAGTTTGAAAGTGCGTGTGAAAGTCAGCGGTGCACATAAATCTCGGAGACCAGCGTGGTCACGCCGTGGATCGTCTCGCGGGCGAAATGGTCGGCGCCGGCCACCGGCAGGCGCTTGACCAGGACACGTTCGACAGCCGCACCGCGGCTGCGCAACTGGAAGCGCGCTTCGGAACGCTGGGCCAGCGCGATGCCACTGCGCGAGCGCACGGCCAGCGCGACACGGCCGTCGCCCAGGGGTTCGGAGACGGGGTCGGTGAAGACGACTTCATGGGCCGGGTCCACCACCTGCAGCGGGTCGGCCGACCAGTCACCCAGCAACCAGTACTTCCACACCGTGCTGCGTGGCGCCAGGCGCACTTGGTATTGCACGGAGGCTGTGGGCAGAGGCACGCTGAGCAGCGCAACGGGCGGTTGGCGGCGTGTGGAATGGTCCAGCGCAGCGGACACCGCCGGCCAGGTCAACGGCCAGGCATCGGCCATGCCCGCGGTGGGCGCGGCATGCAGGCGCGTGGGGTCGTCCAGCACCAGCGTGGCGCACCAGTGCAGCAGTTCAGGCGCGCGGCCGGGCAGGCCTTCGGTGACGCCTGCCAGCAGCGCGTCGCTGCTGTGCACACGCCAAGTCAGGCGCTGCGGATCGTCGGCAGCCGCCGTGCGGTCCACCGGCAGCGCGACCAGCAGGCCGGCGCCGGTTTCGCGGCACACGGCATCGTGCCCACGCAGCCAGGCGACCGTGTCTTCGGTAGGTTCAAAACGCAGGCCGCGCGCCAGGCCGTCGGCGAAGAAGCCGTGTTCCACGGTCACTTCCAGCAGCGGGGCCCAGCGGGTCATGGGCTCAAGCTTTCACAGCCACGTCGGGCTGCGCGATGCGCGGGATCTGCGCCGTCAGCTGGTTGGCGTCGATGCTGACCATGCGCATGCGGTACAGCACCGAAGGCAGGTACTTGCCGCTGAGCACGCCCCACAGGTTGCTGAGGTCGCTGATGCTCAAGTTTTCGATCTCCAGCGTGAGCTTGTCGATGCGCCGGTCCAGGTCCGGGGTGTTCTGGTGGGTGAAGACCGGCCGGCTCTGGAAGAAGGCCACGGTGCTGGACAGGAACTTCAGCGCTTCCGGGTAGTTGCTGCCGCTGAAGTTGGCAGCGAACATGACCATCAGGTTCAGGTGCACCGGCGCCGACTTCTGCGTGAAGCGCTGCACCATGTTGCCGCCGCTGGGACCGGCGGGCACGGATTCGCGTTCGACATTGACCAGGAACACCGCCAGCTTGTTGGCCACTTGCGTGGCCACGGTGCCGTCCTGCTCATGCAGGTTGCAGACCACGACCAGGTCTTCGCCAACCAGGAACTGGCGCTTCAGCGCCTGGTTCAGCTGGCTGGACACCTGGCTGAGTGCGGCGGCGATCATGAAGACATGTTCGGCATGGAGCGGCCACGATAGGCAGCCCGTCGCTTGCCGTGCATCGGCGGGGCGCTGATATACGCGCTTCCAGAAAGCTGAGATCCGACGACCGAAATTGCTGAGGAATGGACCGCTGAGATCAGTTCACCGCGCGGCGGCGCGGGCGCGGCGTGGCGCCGCAAGGCGTGTCCAGCGTGCTGAGGCCTTCACGCAGCGCGTAGCGGGTCAGCTCGGCCACACTGCGCAGGTGCAGCTTGTGCATCACGTGTTCGCGGTGCGTGGCCACGGTCTTGATGCTGACGTGCAGCCGGTCGGCGATGTCCTGGGTCGAATAGCCTTCGGACAGCAGTTGCACCAGTTCGCGTTCACGCGGGGTGAGCGCGGCGGTCTCGGCCTGCGGTGCGCCCGGCGCGGCCTGCGTGCGCATGGCGTCCACCACCAGGGTCACCAGTTCAGGGCTCAGGTAGACCTGGCGCGCCATCACCTTGCGTATGGCCCCAGCCAGTTCGTCACTGGAGCTGTCCTTGAGCATGTAGCCCGAGGCGCCAGACTGCAGCACGGCCATCACCATGCGGCTGTCGTCGTGCATGGACAGGCACAGCAGCCTGGTGGCGGGCAACTCGGCGTGGATGCGGCGTATGGCTTCCAGGCCGTTGAGACCGGGCATGCTGAGGTCCGTCACCAACACATCGGGATGGGTGTCGCGCACCAGGCGCACGGCGTCCAGTCCGTCGGCCGCGGTGCCGACCACATCCATGTCGGCCTCGCGACCCAGCAGGGATTGCAGGCCGTCGCGCATCAGGCGGTGGTCGTCGGCCAGCGCCACGCGGATCTGCAATCCGGGCGCGCGGCCCGCCTGCGGCACGTGGCGGGCTGCCGGTGTCACTGCGGAAGTCCGTGCGGGCGCACCGTCAGCGGCAGCGTGACCGTGGCCACACAGCCCGCGCCACGGCCGCTTTCCAGCAGCAGCATGCCGCCCAGCGCGCGCACCTGGGCCTGCGCGCTGTGCAGGCCGAAGCCGCCGTGCGGGCTGAGGCGCGGCAGCGGCTGCGTCGGGTCTATGCCCACGCCGTCGTCGGCCACGGTGACGCTGATGTGCGCGGCGTCGCTGCGCAGGCGCACCCAGGCCTGCCGTGCATGCGCATGGCGCTGCACGTTGACGCACAACTCGCGCACCACCCGCAGTAGCACCGCCTGCACCTCGTCCGGCCACGGCAAGTCGGGCAGGCGGCCGTCCAGCTTGAAGCGCACACCGGCCGGTTTGTTCAGGCGGTCGACCAGGCTCAGAAAGGCTTCGTGCAGGCCCAGCCGCAACGCGGGCGCGCCCAGCTCGAACGTGGTGGCACGGGTGGCGCGCGAGGCCTGGCGCAGCAGGTCGTCGATCTCGGTGAACAAGGCGTCGCGCTGGTCGCCACCAGCGACACGCAATTCGCCCAGGCGAAACAGCGCCACGGCAAGCACCTGGCCGATGCCGTCATGCAATTCGCGTGCTATGCGGTCACGTTCGCGGGACTCCGCGACGGTCAATTCGTACGCCAGGGTACGCAGGCTTTCACGCAGGCCTTGCTCGGGCTGCTCCGTCCTGCTCGCCCGGTCGCGTGTCGCACTGCTCACGTCGCCGTCCCGTTCTTTTTGATGGGACGCCGACGATAAGCCCATACCCCAGGAGAGTGTCAACCTGTGACTACTTCCAGCCCACCTGAGAGGGATGACGTAACGCGGGATGCGGGCGGCAGCGCCCGCGCAGCCGCAGCCGCAACGGCTGGGCGATCAGCTGGGCTG
The DNA here is from genome assembly GCA_031411215.1 of Betaproteobacteria bacterium. Taxonomy (GTDB): domain Bacteria; phylum Pseudomonadota; class Gammaproteobacteria; order Burkholderiales; family Burkholderiaceae_C; genus Rubrivivax. Next base: position 1,867 of record JANOAM010000352.1, on the reverse strand, counting down.
GACAGCGATGATGGTGACGCGGCGGTTTTCCGGCGCGGCGGGCGCCGCTGGTTTGAGCAGTTCGCTCGCGCCCTTGCCTTCAGCCCGCAGGCGGCTGGCGTCCAGCCCCTGGTCCTGCACCAGGTAGTCACGCACGCTCTGCGCACGGGCTTCGCTCAGCTGCTGGTTCTTGGCAGCACTGCCACGCGGGTCGGCATGGCCTTCGATGGTGAAGCTGGCCTTGGCCAGCCGCGCGTTCTTCATCGCCGCGGCCAGCTGGGCCAGCGTGGCCTTGGCCGGCGCGGTCAGCAGGGCCGAGCCCGTGATGAACGTGATGAGCAGCGAGGCCTTGGCTGGCGGCGGCCTTTCACCCACGGCCCACTGCCGGGTCAAGGGCGGCGCCAGCGCTTCCACCAAGGCGGCTTCGCTGGCCTGGCCTTCGCGCAACACGGGCGCGGGCTTGTCGGCGGCCCAGGCGCCCTGCGTCAGGCTGCACGCCAGAGCCAGTAGCAGTGCGCGAGCGGTCTTCATGTTGTCACACAGGATTGGCGACGATGGTGACGCGGCGGTTTTCCGGCGCGGCGGGCTCGCTGGGCTTCATCAACGCGCTGCTGCCCTTGCCGACGGCGTTGATGCGGTCCGATGCCAGGCCATGGGCGCTGGTCAGGTAGGCACGCACGCTTTCCGCACGGGTCTGGCTGAGCTTGACGTTCTGGTCTTCGTTGCCACGCGGGTCGGCATGGCCTTCGATGGTGAACTTCACGCTGGCCAGCTTCTCGGACTTCATGGCACCGGCCAGCACGTCCAACGCTCGCTTGGCGTCGCCGGTGAGGTCTGCAGAGCCGGTGACGAAGGTGACCAGGATGGACGCGCGAGCCGGCTGCGCGGCCACGGCGGCCGTGCCCGCTGCGGCGGCAGCGCTGGGGCGCACACCCGGCTTCCAGCTGCGGGTGCGCGGCTGGTCGTCGGCGGGTGCCGACGCGGCGGCAGCCGGGGCCAGCGCGTCGATCAAGGCTTCCTGGGTGACTTGGCCTTCACGCAGCACACGTTCCTGTTGCGCTTGGGCGCCGCCAGCGGCCAGCAGAGCGGCCATGGCCAAAAGGCAGATCTTGGAGTGCAGTTTCATGGTGTGTCTCACTGTGGTACCGCAAGTGCGGGGTGATGGGTGGGATGCTACGCCGCAGGAAGCGAACGCGTCATGCCGAACGTTGGGGCTTGGCAAGCGTCTTCAGTGCAAAACGGCCGTCATTCTGGAACAGCCAGGCTTCCACGAGACCGTCGCTCTGCAGCATCTGGCGCGCCTTGGCGCTCAGACCCACGGGCACGGGCAGCTTGGAAACCGACTCCAGCGCAGCACGGGTCATCTCGGGCTGGTCGGGGTTGTCGCGGAAGACTTCGGCCGTCCACTGGTCTTGTGCGTTCAGGCGGATGCGCAGGACCACCACGGCGCGCAGCAGGGCTTGCGGCTGTTCGTTGTGCACCTGGGCGGCGGAGTTCAGGTACACGGCACGGGCGAAGTCGGCCTTGACCTGGTCGGCGTTCTGCGCATAGGCGGGGGCAACGGACATCAGCACCACCGTCGCGGCCAGGGCCACGGCAGCGGGCGTGAAGAGCTGGGTCAGGGCCTTGGCTGTGTGGTTCACGATGCGGTTCATGCTGACTCTCCTGTTCGGTGGTGCCGAGCGGCGCTTGGCATGGGTGCTATTTCGCCAGCGCGGGCCCCTTCAGAACAGGACACCAAGGTATACGGAGGCCCAGAAAACGCATCCAGCGCGGTATACCTTGGTATCGTGCCCTCGGTTTCAGGCCCTGTTCAACATCCGACATCCACCCCACAGATGAACACGCCCATGAACCCCCACGGATCACTCCTGCTGGCCGACGACCA
>JANOAM010000351.1:0-2483 GCA_031411215.1 Betaproteobacteria bacterium | reverse complement strand
CGGCCATTGCCGTTGCTGAAGGGGTGCACCCAGGCAAAACGGTGGTGGGCCAGGGCCACCTTCATCAGGTCGTACTTGGGCGGGTGTGCGTCGTTGATGAAGGCCACCAGCTCGGTCATGTAGCGCGGCACGTCCAGTGCGGACGGTGGCAAGTGCGGTGCGCCGGCAATCTGCACCGGGCCCGTGCGGTACTGGCCGGGTGTGCGGTCGCCTTCGCGTTGCAGGCCCTGCACGGTGGTGGCGTGCAGGCCGCGCAGCAGGTGTTCGGGCAGCGGCGCGGCGGGCTCCACGGCGGCTTCCACTTGGGCCATGGCAGCTTCGATGTTGTCCAGCTCGCGCAGCGTGTCTGTGGGTTCTGCAGCGGGGGCCAGCTTGGCGTCCACATAGTCGGCCAGCGTGGTGTGGTTGCCTTCGATGCGGGCCGAAGCCAGGCTTTCCAGCAGGTGGAACACCGCCTTCAACTGCAGGAACACCGGGGCCGGCGTGCTGCCGCGCACTTCAAGCCGGCGCAGGTGCTCCAGGTCGGTCAGCACGTCGAGCAAGGGCGAGTCGAACCGGGGGTTCAGCAGGCGCAGGTCTTGGTGCAGGAACTGAGGCATGGGCTGGGCTCATCTGCAGAGGCGGTGAATATTATCTTGAAATCATCAAGAAAAGTTGTTCTATGACAGTCACTTGCGAACCAGGTGCCGGTTCATTAATTTGATTGTGGGGGTGCAGGATCTGGAAAAGTGGCGGGCAGGGATCTGCAAATGCGGCCAGCCCGGTGGCTGGTTCAGGCGGGCGGCACCAGGCGGATGCGGCCGGTCAGCAGCACCTGCATCAGCGCCTGCTTGAGCTGGCGGGCCTTAGTGAGGCGGGCTTGCAGGGCGGTGAGAGCGGCGTCCATGTCGGTGAGAACCTGGGCGATGGCGTGTTGTTCGGCCGTATCAACAGGCATGTCGATGGGAAGCAAACGCACCAGACTGGCGGTGTAACTCTGCTGCTTCGTGCTTTGGCAGAAGCGAAAAGCCAATTCGTCGCCCTTCAAGAGGTAGTAGTGGAAGAGATATTCAGTAAGCAGCGCTGAGCTGGGATAGATCGCCATGCACGATTGGTTCGTGGTTGTCGGCGACTCGAGCAGCCCACAAGATCCACGCGTTCCCGCCGCTTCAAGCCCTGCGATGGCCATCAAAAAGGTGCCCGCAGGATGCACAGTCAGGTTGCACTGCCGAACAGCCTCCTCGGAGATGTGCTCGATCGTGTTGCCGACAAGTCCGCAATTGAGTTCACCGCTCGAAACCCAGCATCACCAGCACGTAGTCCTTGTACTGGCTGGCGTCCATGCCGCCGCGCAGTTCGTCGCAACTGGCCCAGAGCTTGGAATAGAGGTCGGATTTCTTGATGGGCATGGGTCAGGAGTGTGGGGTGGGTTCGCCCGGGTCCACGAAGCGCCAGTAGTCCCGCATGAACGGGTGGCGCCAGAAGCCTTCGGTCCAGGGTTGAACCAGGTCAAGATAGACGTTGTGCACGTGGACTTTGTAGGGCATGTAGGCCACCAGCAGGTCCTTGGCCCGGCGCATGACAGCTTCGCGTTCGGGGCCGTCGGGCAGGGCGCGCTGCTGTTCGAACAGGCGGTCAAACGCCGGCAGCTCGAAGCGCGGGTCGTTGGACTCGCTGGCGTGGGGGCCGTAGGCGATGCCCAGGAAGAAGCCGCCGTCGGGTGAGGTCGCCGTCCAGGAGTAGCCCCACATCATCAGCGTCCCGGCGCGGCTCTTCTTCAGCAGTTCGGGCCAGGTAGAGACCTCGAACACCATCTTCAGCCCCACGGCCTTCATGCAGCGCTGCCAGATCTCGCTGGTGCGGCGGTCCTGCTGGCTGCTCTGTGTGGCCATCACCAGGGTCAGCGGCTGGCCGTCGGGCTGTTCGCGCCAGCCGTCGCCGTCCTTGTCGACATAACCGTAGAGGTCCAGCAGGGCCTTGGCGCGGGACGGGCTGAAGGTGCTCATCTCGCTCTTGTAGGCCGGGTCGTAGCCGCTGGTGTGCGGCGCCACCGTGCTCTGCGCACGCACGCCGAAGCCGCCCATCACGTGGCTGCGGAAGGCCTCGCCGTCGTAGGCCAGGCCGATGGCGCGACGCAGGGCCACCTTCTCCGGCGTGTAGCCGCCGACCAGCGGGTTCTGCATGAAGAAGAAGTTCATCGTCATGTCGGACTGCAGGCTGGCCTGCAGGCGCACACCACGCTTGACCAGATACGGCGCCAGCTGCCCGCCGGGTGCGGCCAGCGCGCGGAAGGGGCCGGGCACCTGCAGCCAGTGGTAGCCCCCGTTCAGGAAACTCAGCCAGCGTGGTTGCGCTTCTTCCACGATGTCCACCGCCACGGCATCAGCCAGTGGCAGGCGCCGGCCCTTGAGCCGTGCCGCGGCTCGCTGCGCCACGGGGTCGTCGGCCGGTGTGCCTTCGTAGAACGTCGTGCGGTAGCTGGGCGAACGTTCCAGTTCGATGCG
>JANOAM010000350.1:0-6458 GCA_031411215.1 Betaproteobacteria bacterium | reverse complement strand
GGCCCGACCAACTGAATAGCCTTGCTCGCCAGGTAGCGCTTGTAGGAGGCCACGGGCATGGACGCCGCACCGCGCGAGTCGCCGTCGGCCCAGCCGATGGTCACGTCCAGCGCGGTGACTTCCACCTCACAGAGCCCCGGGCGGATCGTCATGTTGGCGCCGTCGCCTTCGCGGTATTCGACCTTGCCGGTGATGCGTGCGATCTGGGTCATGCCTGCTCCTGGATGTCTGGACTGTGGACCTCAGGGTGGCGCGGCGGGCCTGTGCGGTCCGTGCGCTGGCGCACGCAAGTAGAGCCACAAGCCCGGCCACAAGCCCAGCCGTCTGCACGTGTTCGACAGCGCACGGACAAACCAGACGGCAGGCACAAAGATCCGGCCCATCACGACCCCCCCAAAAACACTGCAAAGGAATGACATGTTCAAGCTCTCCACTCTCCGCACTTCCATGCTGGCCGCAGCCCTGCTGGCCTGCACGGCCACGTTTGGCGCCACCATGACCAAGGCCGACTACAAGGCCGCCAAGCAACGCATCGGCGTCGACTACAAGGCCGACAAGGCGGCCTGCGGCTCCATGTCCGCCAATGCCAAGGACATCTGCATCGAAGAAGCCAAGGGCAAGGACAAGGTCGCCCTGGCCGAGCTGGAATACGGCTACACCGGCAAGGCCGGGGACCGCACCAAGAGCCTGGAAGCCAAGGCGCACGCCGTATTTGCAGTGGCCAAGGAGCGTTGCGACGACCTCGCCGGCAACGCCAAGGACGTGTGCGTGAAGGAAGCGAAGGCGGTCCACATCAAGTCGCTGGCGGATGCCAAGATGGGCAAGGAAATCCTGGCCGCACGCACCGAAGCCATGACCGACAAGCGTGATGCCGACTACAAGGTGGCCATCGAGAAGTGCGACGCACTGACCGCTGCTGCCAAGACCAGTTGCGTCAACAGCGCCAAGGCCAGCTTCGGCAAGACCTGAGCACCACCAGCCAGGCGGGCCAATGGTCCGCTTGACTGGCACACGCCAACGGCGGCCGGAGACCCGTGCCTGCATGCATGCAGGCACTGGAATTGCTCTGTTCCCTGCAGCCTGACCCCTGCAGCCACCGCCCAAGAGCCATGACCGAAATCGAAGCCCATGCCGTGCCTATCGAGGTGCGTGGCAGCACCATTCATGGACTCGGCGCGTTCGCGACCGCGGACCTGGCACCAGGTTCGCGCATAGGCCCCTACACCGGCCGCCGCTACAGGCCGGACCAGATCGCCGCGCGCGACTGGGACCACCTGTTGACCTTTGTCTTCGGCCTGTCCGACGGGTCCTTGATCGACGGCGCCGAAGGTGGCAACGCCACGCGGCACATCAACCACTCGTGTGCGCCCAACTGCGTGGCCTACGAGATGGAACCCGACGAGGGCCCAGCCTGGATAGAGATCGAAGCGCTGGCGCACATCACACCCGGCACCGAACTCTTCCTGGACTACCAGCTGGACCCGGGTGAAGGCCAGCCCGCGGACTTCGCCTGCCATTGCGGGGCCGCCCGCTGCAGAAGCACGCTGGTCGCTGCACCGGTCTGAGCGGGCCGTTCGCGCCGAACGCTGAAGCGTTTGCCTCACCCTCCTGAATGCGGGGGAGGCTTGCCAATTGGGCCCAAGTGCACCGGCTAACATGCATTTGTAAGGGCCTGTTCAACACCTCGCTGCACTTCCGGTGGCGATTTGAAATGGTCGGTCGGAAGGCGGAGCGCCCTGCATGGGCGCCCTGAACAGCAGAACGTGCATCCAAGGTCGAATCAGTCCCCGCCCCGAGCGGCAACGTGGTCCGCAGGGGTCTGCCGCTGGGTCCTGTGGACGAGCGCCTGCGTTGCTTCGCTGCTGCTGGCCGGCGCGCCTGATGCCCAGGCGCAATCCCAAGCCCAGGCCCAGGTCCCCGCGCAGCCCTTGCTGCGGCTGGAACCCGGCACCCACTGGGGCCCCGTGCGGCGCGTGGCGACCAATGCCGACCATTCCCTGCTGGCCACCGCGTCCGACGACAAGACGGTGCGCGTCTGGCAAGGTGACAACCTGTCGCTGGTCCAGACCCTTCGCCCCCCCGTGGGCGAAGGCGCAGGCGGCCGGCTGTACGGCGTGGCCTTCCACCCCAGCCAGCCGCTGCTGGCCGTGGCGGGCACACCGGCCAGCGGCGACACGGCCCGCATCCACCTGTTCCAACCGCTCACCGCCGAGTGGGTGCGCGCCATCAACGCCGGCCCGGGTGAAGTCAAGCGCATGGTGTGGTCCGCTGACGGCCGCTGGCTGGCCGTGGCCTTCGCATCACCCGGTGCCGTACGCCTGTTTTCGCTGCAAGGTGAGCAGACCGACGCTGTCTCGCTACCCGGCGATGTGTACGGCCTGGACGTGGGCCCAGGCGGCGCCCTGGCGGCCACCGACACCGCCGGCCACATCCACCTGTTCCGCACCAGCGAAGCGGGCCGCCTGGGGCCGCCGCGCAGCGTCGTGGCCCCAGGCCGCGAACCCGTGGCGGTGGCGTTTTCGCCAGATGGCCAGCGGCTGGCCGTGGTGCATTTCGCGCGTGACCGCAACGGCTGGGTCGACATCCTGTCCGCCAGCACCGGCACCTGGCAGGCCACCTGGCGGCCCAGAAGCCCGCTGAACGGCCGCACGCAGGCGGTGGCCTGGAACACCAGCGGCACGGCGGTGGCCGTGGGCGGTGTGCGGTCCAACCCCCGTGCGATAGGCCGCGAGGCCATCGAGTCGGTGCGTGGTTATGTACAGACCTACGACGCCACCAGCGGCCAGGTGCTGGACGACAGGGACGTGGCCAGCGACGCCGTCACCGACCTGGTGGCCGTGTCGGCCGAGCAGTTCGCCTTCACCAGCTTCGACGCCAGCTGGGGCCTGGTCGATGGCCGCGGCGCAACACCCGCGCGGGCCCGCCATGCCGACTACGTGCGCCGGGCCGACCGGCTGTGGCTGTCGGCCGACGGCCTGTCGGTGCAATGGCAGACGCCGTCCGGCCAGGGCCCACGTTCATTCGCGCTGGCCGAACGAGTGCTGCGCCGCACCGCGCTGAAGGACGCGCGTGAACCAGCGCGCCCGGGCCCTTTTTCCGGCACACGCGACTGGGAAAGCGCACCCACGGCGCAGCCCACCATCCAGGGCCAGACGCAGCCTCTGGCGGTGGGCGAGATCTCGCGCGCCGTGGCGCGCATCGGCCCGTCCGGCGACCTGGCCTGGGGCACCGGCCACCGCCTGATGCGTGTGGCGCAGGATGGACGTGTGGCCTGGACGGCACGCCCCGGCGCCGAGGTCCGCGCCGTGCACAGTTCAGCCGACGGCCGCCTGGTGGTGGCGGCCCTGGCAGACGCCACCATCCGCTGGTACCGGGCCGACGATGGCGCCTTGCTGCTGAGCCTGTTTGCACCCTTCGACGACCAGTGGGTGCTGTGGTCGCCGCTGGGCCACTACGACGCCAGCCCGGGTGCGGAACAGCTGCTGGGCTGGCACCTGAATGGCGTGGCAGCAGCCGCCAGTGAATTCTTTTCGATAGGCCGCTTCCGGTCCGCCTTCCTGCGGCCCGATGTCATTGATCTGGTGCTGGGCACGGCAGACCCGGCCGCGGCCGTGCTGCAGGCCGACCGCGCCCGCACAGCCGCCCTGGTTTACGCCCAGGCGCCCGCCGCCGCCGCGGCGCTGCCGGGCGTGGCCAGCGAACGTATGCCGGACCTGCCGGAGGTGTCCCTGCAGGCCGTGGACATCCAGAAGCGCCTGCCGCCCACGCTGGTCTACAAACAACCGCGCGCCGTGCGCACACGCTCCACAACCGTGGCGCTGGAGTTCGGTGTGGTGCTGCGGCCGGGCGAAGAGCTGACCTCCCTGCTGGTGCGCCGCGACGGTGTGCTGCAGGACATCCTGGAACAACGCCTGCCGCCCACCACCGACGGCAAGTCCGGCGGCATCCTGCGCATTGCAGCGGAGGAAGGCGAATCGACCGTGCACGTGGTAGCGGCCAACTCCAACGGGTTTTCAGACCCGCTGACCTTTGTGCTGAAACGCGAAGCGCCGCCGGTGCCCAAGCAGGTGGTGCTGTCCAAGCTGTTCGTGCTGGCGGTGGGTGTGGGCGCCCATGCCAGCAAGGACATCAACGGCCTGGCCCTGCCCGCCAAGGACGCGGCCGACTTTGCGGACGTGTTGAGCGCGCAAGACGGCCGCGCGTATTCCAAGGTCGAGGCGCGTGTGCTCACCGAACAGGCCGCCACCACCAAGGCCATCACCACCGGGCTGGAATGGCTCAGCGCGTCGGTGGGCCCTGGCGACACCGGCATGCTGTTCCTGGCCGGCCATGCGCTGAACCACCCCAATGGCCGCTACTACTTTGTGTCGCACGACACGGCGCCGCGCAACGTGGCGGCCAGCGCGCTGAACGAAGACGCCATCCGCGCGGCGCTGGTGCGCCTGCGCGGGCGTGCCGTGCTGTTCGTGGACACCTGCCATGCCGGCAACGCCATCGGCACGGCGGCGGGCTTCAGCCGCGACATGACACGCATCAGCAACCAGCTGGCCTCACCCGAGAACGGCGTCATCGTGTTTGCGTCCAGCACCGGCCGCCAGGAATCGCAAGAGAACGACGAATGGGGCAACGGCGCCTTCACCAAGGCCGTGGTCACCGGCATGCGCGGCGGCGCGGACTTCATGAAGCGCGGCCGCGTCACCTTCCAGGCGCTGGGCCTGTTTGTGTCGGCCGAGGTGGAACGCCTGACCAATGGCGAACAGACGCCGGTGCTCATTGCGCCGCCGCCCGGCGTACCGGACTTCACACTGGCCATCCTGGGGGCAGACCGCGTGGGCGGGCCCAGGCCGGCATCTGCCAAGCCTTGAACAGACCAAATGAAAAGGGAGCCTTTGAACATGGGTGTCGACAACGGACGTGATCCGAAGCGGTTTGTGCAACTGGCGACCATGCTGGTGGGCCTGAGCGTGCTGGCGGCTTGTGGCAGCGGTGGTGGTGGTGATGCGCCGGCAAGCCCGCCGCCGCCCGCGGTGGTCTCGGTGCCAGTCATCACCAGCCAGCCCTCCAGCGCCACACGCATCGTCGGGCAAGCCTTTGTGCCCAGCGTGGTGGCCGCGGGCGCATCGCTCAGCTACCTCTGGGAAATCAGCACCGACGGTGGAGCCCGGTGGCGCACGGTCGACGGTGCCACCGACGCCACGCTGGCCGGCGCGCTGGTGACCATTGGCGCTGATGGGTCCCGCTACCGCGTGCGCGTGACCAACAGCGCCGGCAGCGTCACCAGCGACAGCGTGCTGCTGACCGCAGCCTGGGGCGACGTGGCCCCCAGCAGCGACACCAGCCGCCTGGAACTGCAATACGGCGGTGGCGACGGTGGCAGCGACGGCGGCGGTGACGGCGCGGGTGCCGACGGCGGCGGTGGCCTGGGCAAGGTGCTGAACGCGCGCTTCACGGTGCGGCGGCTCGACGGCCAGCTGGTCGGCACCGCGCTCACGCACCCCGTCACCGGGCTGGTCCGCATCAAGGCCGGGCCCGGCGCCGGGCCTTTTCTGCTGACGCTGGAAGGTGTGGCCGGTGCCACCTACTACGACGAAGGCAAGAACACCTTCCTGCCCTTCGGCCCCGGCAACCTGCTGCACGCGCTGGTGGACCGCATCGACGAGAACCTGGCGGTGTCGCCGCTGACGGAAGCGGCGTACCGGTACGCCATCAACAACTTTGTCCGTGATCCGGCGCTGGTCCGTTCCGGCATGTTGCCCCTGGCGGCGACGGCCGGCGTGGGCACGCTCACGGTCGCGCAAATCCGCCAGGCCAATGAGACCGTGCGGCTGGAATTCAACCGTCTGCTACCGCAGCAGTTGCAGGTACCGTCGGTGAAGTCGCTGCCCACGCCGATTGACGCGGGCAGCAGCAGCAGCGCGCTGTCGGTCAGCCGCTACGGACTGGCCGCGGTGGCCACGGGCGGATTGGTGCGCAAGGCCAACAGCTACCTGCCCACTTCCACGGTGCCGGCGCTGGAATTGACCGAGCAGCTGGCGCGCGACCTGACCGACGGCACGATCAACGGTTTTGCGCTGGACGGCACGCCGGCGTCGGCCACTGCCGCGTACTACGACGTGTCGCGTGACGCCGTGGAACTGGGCGCCACCAGTGCGTCAGTGTCGCTGCAGTTCGGCAGCACCACCACGCTGGCGCTGAGCCCGTTTGTCAGCGACTTCACCATAGCCCGCTACTATGGCAACACCAACTCGACAGACAGCTGCGAGATCCAGTACGACAAGGCAGCGCTCACGCGCGAAGGCAATATCAACCTGCAGCGAGTCACCCCCAGATCGGGCGACCGCTGTCTGAGTCCCACGGCCAACACCGTGCAGCTGTTGCGTGGTTTCGTGACCGACGTGCGTTTCGTGCGAAGCGTCATTTCGCAGATCTTCGTGGTCAAGAACGACGGCAGCGTGCTC
>JANOAM010000349.1:0-7126 GCA_031411215.1 Betaproteobacteria bacterium | reverse complement strand
CTGATCGGCGTGCGGCCCGCGGGCGGGCAGCGGTTGATGGTGGTGGCCTTTGACCTGGCGCGTGGGCCGGACGGCCGCTGGTGGCTGGTGTCGCAGCGCACGCAGGGGCCATCGGGCCTGGGCTATGTGCTGCACAACCGGTTGGTCATCGCGCGGCAGTTCCCGGACGCCTTCCGCGACCTGCGTGTGCAGCGCATCGCCAGCAGCTACCGCGCGCTGCTCGACGGCATTGAACAGCGGGCCGCGCAGGTGGCGGGCGAGCTTGGGGACGGCAACACGCCGCGTGTCGTGCTGCTGACGCCCGGCCCCTACAGCGAGACCTACTTCGAACACGCTTACTTGGCGCGTTATCTGGGCCTGCCGCTGGTGGAAGGCGGTGACCTCACCGTTCGTAACCAGCGCCTGTTCCTGAAGACCGTGGAAGGACTGGAGCCGGTGCACGGCGTGCTGCGCCGGCTGGACGACGACTGGTGCGACCCGCTGGAACTGCGCCCCGACAGCGCTTTGGGCGTGCCCGGCCTGCTGCAGGCGGCACGAGCCGGCACGGTGGTCATGGCCAACGCGCTGGGCAGCGGTTTCCTGGAGTCGCCGGCCGTGCAGGGTTTTCTGCCCGGCATTGCACAGAAACTGACCGGCGAAACGCTGAGCCTGCCCGCCTTGCCCACCTGGTGGTGTGGTGAGACGGCGGCCTGGTCCGACGTGCGCGAACAGCTGTCTGACAAGCTGCTGCGTGGCACCTTCCCGCGTGGTGGCCGCACGTCCCAGGTCCACGACCGCCACGACGCGCCGGTGCACGAAGACCCCGACGGCTGGACGGTGCAGGGCAAGTTGCGTTTTTCACGCGCACCCATCTGGGGCGACGGCGCGGTCACGCCGCGCCCGGCCATGGTGCGGGTCTACGCCATCGCGCAGGGCAACGGCCGCTGGCGGGTGCTGCCCGGTGGCATGACACGTGTGTCGCAGCGCGAAGACGCCAGCATCAGCATGCAGCGCGGCGGCACCAGCCTGGACACCTGGGTGCTGACCAACGGCCCGGTGGACGACTTTTCGATGCTGCCGCAGCGCCTGAGCGTGGACGACCTGCTGCAGCGCCACCGCCCCGTCAGCAGCCGCACCGGCGAAAACCTGTTCTGGCTGGGCCGCTACACCGAGCGCACCGAACAGCTGGTGCGCCTGGCGCGCGCCACGCTGATGCTGATCGACGCCAGCGAAGAAGCGCCCGCGCCGCTGCGCCAGGCGCTGTCGCAGATCGCCGTGAAGACCGGTCTGGCGCCCAGCGGCGTGCCCACGCTGCTGCAGTCGACGCGGCACTTTGAACGCGCCGTGCTGGCCGGCCTGACCGACGAGAAGGACGCCAACAGCGTGGCCTACAACCTGGCCGCGCTGGAACGGTCCGCACTGGCGCTGCGCGAGCGCCTCTCGCCTGAGCAGTGGGGCCTGGTGCGCAGCATGCGAGAAGGTTTTGCCCGTGCGCTGGAAGCGCCGGAAGGTGAATTGCCCGTGCTGGCCCAGGTGCTGCCCGCGCTGGACCGCCTGACCCTGCAACTGGCCGCAGCCACCGGCGCGCAGACCGACCGCATGACGCGCGACCACGGCTGGCGCCTGCTCACCGTGGGCCGGCTGCTGGAACGGCTGCAAGGCGTGTCGCTGCGCATGGAAGCCTTCCTGCGTGTCCACGCGCTGGGCACGGTGGCCGGAGTGGAAGGCTTGCTGGAACTGTTTGACAGCCTGATCACCTTCCGCGCCCGCTACCAGCGCCACGAGGACCTGCTGGCGCTGACCGACCTGCTGGTGCTGGACAGTGCCAACCCGCGTGCTTTTGCCGGCGTGCTGCGGCGCCTGCGCACGGAGCTGGGCAAGCTGCCCGGCACGGCAGACACCCTGCAGCCCTTCGTGGCGCTGCTGCCGCCCGAAGGTGCGGGCCTGACGCTGGACGCGCTGCGTGACCTGGACGACAAACAACTGGCGGCCCGGCTGCTGGCCTTGTCGCAGGAGCTGGGCCTCACCGCCGGCACGCTGGCTGACCGCATCGGCGAGCGCTTCTTCACCTTGGCCCACGGCACGGATCAGCGGGTGTGACCATGGCTGATGTCGCACAGGGCGTCGAACTGGAAGTCACGCACGAGACGCACTACGTCTACAGCGCGCCGGTCTCTCTGGCCCACCACCTGGCGCACCTGCAGCCGCTGGAAGACGCGTCGCAGGCGCTGCTGAGCCATTCGCTGCTGATCGAACCCGCGCCGGCCCAGCAGGTGGACAGCGTCGACGCGTTTGGCAATGCACAGCGCCATTTTTCGCTGGCGCAGCCGCACGACGAACTCACCGTGCGCAGCAGCAGCCGCGTGCGCCTGCAGCCGCGTCACGCCAGCTTGTTGCCCGGCATGTCACCGTCCTGCGGCGAAGTCGCAGGACGCCTGCGTTATGTCGCCGGTGCGCACTACGAACCGGTGGTGGAATTCGTCCAGCCTTCGCCCTACGTGCCGCGCCTGCCCGCGCTGCGTGAACTGGGCGTGGGCCTGTTCGGCCCGCAGCAAGCGGTGGCCGAAGCGGCCATCGCGTTGATGGAGCGCATCCACCACGGTTTTGACTACGAGAGCGCCAGCACCGAGATCGACACCCCCCTGGCCCAGGTGCTGCTGCAAAAGCGCGGCGTCTGCCAGGACTTTGCCCACCTGATGGCGGGTGTGCTGCGCCTGCATGGCCTGCCGGCGCGTTATGTCAGCGGCTACCTGCTGACCCATGCACCCGAGGGCGGCGCGGCCATGCAGGGCGCGGACGCGTCGCATGCCTGGGTGCAGGTCTGGTGCCCCGGAACGCCGGGCGTGGGACCAGACGGCTGGCTGGATCTGGACCCGACCAACAACGTGGTGCCCGGCACCGGCCACATCCGCGTGGCCGTGGGCCGGGACTTTGGAGACGTGACGCCGCTGCGCGGTGTCATCCGTGGCGGCGGTGGCCATCACACGCTGAGCGTGGGTGTCAGCACTCGGCGCGTCGGCCTGGGCATTGGCGCCTTCGCTACCGACCCGGAACGCAGCTTGGGAACAGGCCTTGCTAGAGCGTAGTGAATGAGGAAGAGACGATCATGAAATCGCCATTCGACGAAATGCTCACCCAGGGCGGCACTGCCGGCTCGGAGGTCCGTGACCACTACAAGGTCTACGACGATTGGCTCAAGCGCCAGCCGCCGGAAATGATGGAGTCGCGCCGGCACGAGGCGGAAATGATCTTCCGCCGCGTCGGCATCACCTTCGCGGTCTACGGCGCCAAGGACGAAGACGGCGCGGGCACCGAACGGCTCATCCCCTTTGACCTGATCCCGCGTGTCATTCCCGGCCACGAGTGGACGCGCATGGAAGAAGGCCTGCGCCAGCGTGTCACGGCGCTCAACCGTTTCATTGACGACGTGTACCACGGGCAGGAGATCCTGAAGGCCGGCATCGTGCCCCGGGAGCAGGTGCTCAACAACGCGCAGTTCCGCAAGGAAATGATGGGTGTGAACGTGCCGGGCGGCGTGTATTCGCACATCAGTGGCATCGACATCGTGCGCGCCGGCAATGCCGACGGCAGTGGTGAGTACTACGTGCTGGAAGACAACCTGCGGGTGCCCAGCGGCGTCAGCTACATGCTGGAAAACCGCAAGATGATGATGCGGTTGTTCCCGGACCTGTTCAGCATCCACCGCGTCGCACCGGTCGCCCACTACCCGGACCTGCTGCTGGAGACGCTGCGTGCCGTGGCGCCGCCTCAGGTCAACGAACCCACCGTGGTGGTGCTGACGCCGGGCATGTACAACAGCGCCTACTTCGAACATGCCTTCCTGGCCCAGCAGATGGGCGTGGAACTGGTCGAAGGCCAGGACCTCTTCGTGCGCGACGGTTTCGTCTACATGCGCACCACGCAGGGCCCCAAGCGTGTGGACGTGATCTACCGCCGCGTCGACGACGACTTCATGGACCCCGAGGCCTTCCGCCCCGACAGCACGCTGGGCTGCGCGGGCCTGCTGGACGTCTACCGCGCCGGCAACATCACGCTGTCCAACGCCATCGGCACCGGCATTGCGGACGACAAGAGCATCTATCCCTACGTGCCCAAGATGGTCGAGTTCTACCTGGGCGAGAAGCCCATCCTGAACAACGTGCCCACCTACCTGTGCCGCGAGAAGGACGACCTGCAGTACGTGCTGGACCACATGGGTGAACTGGTGGTGAAGGAAGTGCACGGCGCGGGCGGCTACGGCATGCTGGTCGGACCCGCGGCCACCAAGGCCGAGATCGCCGAGTTCGCCATAGTGGTCAAGTCCAACCCCACCAACTACATCGCGCAGCCCACGCTGAGCCTGTCCACCTGCCCGACCTACGTGGACAGTGGCATCGCGCCGCGCCACATCGACTTGCGGCCCTACGTGCTGAGCAGCGGCAAGACCGTGCAGACGGTGCCCGGCGGCCTGACGCGTGTGGCGCTGAAGGAAGGCTCGTTGGTGGTGAATTCCTCGCAGGGCGGGGGCACCAAGGACACTTGGGTTCTTGAAGACTGACGGCAGACCGAAGCCAGACCGAACAAGGGAGCAACGAACATGTTGTCACGCACCGCCGACCATTTGTTCTGGATGGCCCGCTACATGGAGCGGGCCGAGAACACCGCCCGCATGCTGGACGTGAACTACCAGACCGAGTTGCTGCCGCAGTCCGCGGCCATGTCGCAGCAGGGCTGGAGCGGTTTGCTGTCGATCAGTGAACTGACCTGGGCCTATTCAGAGAAGCACGACGCCATCGACTCGAAGCAGGTGATGGACTTCATGGTGCGCGACGAAGCCAACAAGTCCAGCATCTGGCACTGCCTGCGCGCAGCGCGCGAAAACGCACGTGCGGTGCGTGGTGCGCTGACCACCGAAGTCTGGGAAACCCAGAACCAGACCTGGCTGGAGTTCAACCGCATGCTGAAGGAAGGCGCGTTTGAACGGGACCCCGGCGCCTTTTTCGAATGGGTCAAGTTCCGCAGCCACCTGAGCCGCGGCGTCACCGTGGGCACCATGCTGCAGGACGAGGCGCTGCACTTCCTGCGCATAGGCACCTTCCTGGAAAGGGCCGACAACACGGCGCGCCTCTTGGACGTCAAGTTCCAGGCCCTGGCCGGCGGCGACTACTTCGGGCCCGATGCCAGCAAGGAACTGCAGGAAGTGGACTTCTACCACTGGAGCGCGCTGCTGCGTTCGGTGTCCGGCTTCGAGATCTACCGCAAGGTCTACCGCAACGTGATCCTGCCGGAGAAGGTGGCCGAACTGTTGATCCTGCGCCCGGACATGCCACGTTCATTGGCCGCCTGCATGAACGAGGCGGTGGCCAACCTGCAACTGGTCGCCAACGAACAAAGCAGCGAAACGCTGCGCCGCGCGGGGCGCTTGAAGAGCGACATCCGCTATGGCCGCATCGACGAGATCCTGGCCACCGGCCTGCACGCCTACCTGACGCAGTTCCTGGACCGCGTCAACGACCTGGGCGTGGGCATCAGCCGCGACTTCCTGGTGCCCATGGCAGCTTGAAAGTCAGCTGCGGGAAAGACGAAAGGGCCGGATCACTCCGGCCCTTTGTCATTGGCAGCCTGCTGTCTTACTTGGCGGCATCAGCCTTCTTCACGGCCTTCTTGGCCTTCTTCTTGGTCGCCTTCTTGGCCGGCTTGGCTGCGGCCGGGGCTTCAGCGGCCTTCACGGCGACGGGGGCGGTCGGCATGGCGGGAGCCGGTGCCTGGGCTTGCGCGAGGGCGGTGCCGGTGGCGAACAGGGTGGCGATGATCAGGGTGCGGATGTTCATGGTTTTCACAGCAGGTGCAACCGGGTTCGAGTGGCTCCGAATCCGACGAGCGTCCCGACAGGTGCCGGGCTTGACTGCTCAACGTCCCCATCTGCATTGGGGTTGACCAAGGCCCCTGTTTGTGGGCGTTGCGCCTCAGGGTGGCGACCTATCATCGTTTGATGATCTTTCGCGTCGTCGCCCTCATGACCAGCCTCATTGTCACTGCATCGGCCCAGATGTCCCAAGCCCTGCCACAAGACCAGCCACAGCCCCCGGTGGCCGCCACCGTGCCCTACACGGTGAAGAGTCCGCACGGCGACCGCGTGGACGAATACCACTGGCTGCGCGACGACAACCCCAAGACCAAGCGGGCCGAGGTCATGCGCCACCTGGAGGCCGAAAACGCCTATGCGGAAGCGCAGATGGCGCCGCTGAAGTCCTTGCGCGACAAGCTGCAGGCGGAACTGCGCAGCCGCATCAAGGAAGACGAGTCCACACCCCCGGCCTATGACAACGGCTGGTGGACCTGGCGCGGGTTCTTGCCCGGCAAGGAGTACCCGCTGCTCCACCGCCAGCGTGGCACGCCTGAAAAGCCCGACGCCAAGGCGCCGCGCCAGCTGGTGCTGGACCAGAACGAACGCGCCCAGGGCCAGGCTTTCTTCAAAGTGGGCGCTGCGGCCATCAGCCCGAACGGCCAGGTCTTGGCCTGGACCGAAGACACGGCCGGCCGCCGCATCCACACGCTGCGGTTCAAGGACATCGCCACCGGGCGCGAGCATGCGGACACGGTGACCGGCGTGCTGGAAGAAGTCGTCTGGGCCCAGGACAGCCGCACGGTGTTCTACATCCTGCAGGACCCGGTGACCTTGCAGAGTGGCCCGGTGTTCCGGCACCGCCTGGGCACGCTGGCGCAACAGGACGTGAAGGTCTTTGAGGAAGCCGACAAGACCCTCTTCGTCGGCCTGGCCCGTTCGGCGTCGCGCCGCTACGTGCTCATCACCATCAGCGGCTCGGACACCACCGAGACTCGCGCCATAGCCGCGGACACGCCGCAGGGCCCGGCGCGTGTGGTGCTGAAGCGGCGTGACCAGGTGCGGCACACGGCGGACCACCTGCGCGGACGCTGGGTCATCCAGACCAACGAGGGCGCGGTCAACTTCAAGCTGGTCGAAGCGCCCCAACGCGCGCCCGACGACCGGCGCTTGTGGCGCACCCTGGTGCCGGGCCGTGAGCAGGTCACCATAGAAGCCTTTTCGCTGATGGACTCCGGCATTGCCGTCCAGGAGAAGGTGCAGGCCGATTCGCAGGTGCGCCTGCTGCAGGGCTCACGCAGC
>JANOAM010000348.1:0-12665 GCA_031411215.1 Betaproteobacteria bacterium | reverse complement strand
GGGCTTTGTGCAACCGGACGAACACCACCCGGGCCTGCAGGCGGCGGTCATGCCCGCTGGTTCGCTGATGCTGGCGCAAGGCACGCTGTGGCACCGCGGCGGCGCCAACCGCAGTGCGGCGCCGCGCCTGTTGATCACGCCCCAGTACTGCGCCGCCTGGTGCCGCCAGATGGAGAGCATGCTGCTGGCCGTGCCGCCGGAAGTGGTGGCCGGCTATCCGGAACGCGTCCAGCAACTGCTGGGCTACAGCATCCACCCGCCTTTCATGGGCCACGTGAACGGCATGCATCCCAGCCGGACACTGGCCAGAACACCCAACCGCGATCCGAAGGAAGCTTCATGAGCGACGCATTCATCTACGACCACGTGCGCACACCACGCGGCAAGGGCAAGAAGGACGGCAGCCTGCACCAGGCGTCTCCCGTGTGGCTGCTGAGCACGCTGCTGCGTGCGATGCAGCAGCGCAACGCACTCGACACCGGTCTGGTCGACGACCTGGTGCTGGGCTGCGTGACGCCGGTGGGCGAACAAGGCGCCGACATCGCACGCACGGCGGTGCTGGACGCCGACTGGGCGCAGACGGTGGCCGGCGTGACGCAGAGCCGCTTCTGCGCGTCGGGCCTGGAGAGCATCAACCTGGCCGGCGCCAAGGTGGCCAGCGGTTATGAAGACCTGGTGGTGGCCGGTGGCGTGGAAAGCATGAGCCGCTGGCAGATGGGCAGCGACGGTGGCGCCTGGTTCATGGACCCGCGCATCAACCAGAAACTGGGCTTTGTGCCGCAGGGCGTGGGCGCCGACCTGATCGCCACACTGGAAGGCTGGAGCCGTGCGGACGTGGACGCGTTTGCGCTGCGTTCGCACCAGCGCGCCGCCGCGGCCCGCGCCGCAGGTCACTTCGCCAAGAGCGTGGTACCGGTGCGCGACATTGCGGGCCTCTTGATGCTGGACCGCGACGAGACCATCCGCGAAAACGCGTCCCCGGACGCCATGGCCAAGCTGGAAGCCAGCTTCGCGGCCATGGGCGCAATGGGCTTTGACGCCACGGCACTGCGCAAGTACACGACGGTGGAGAAGATCAACCACATGCACCACGCGGGCAACAGCAGCGGCATCGTGGACGGTGCGGCGCTGATGCTGGTGGGCAGCGCGGTGGGTGGTGCCAAGGCGGGCCTGAAGCCGCGTGCGCGCATCCGCGCCGCGGCGGTCATCGGCAGCGAGCCGACCATCATGTTGACTGGCCCCACGCCGGCCGTTCGCAAGGCGCTGGCCAAGGCCGGCATGCAGCCGCAAGACATCGACCTCTGGGAAGTCAACGAAGCCTTTGCCGTGGTGCCCATGAAGACGGCACGCGACCTGGGTGTGGACCACGACAGGCTCAACGTCAACGGCGGCGCCATCGCCATGGGCCACCCGCTGGGGGCCACGGGCTGCATCATCCTGGGCACGCTGCTGGATGAGTTGGAGCGCAGGAACCTGAGCACCGGCTGCGCCACGCTGTGCGTGGGTGGCGGCATGGGCATCGCGACCATCATCGAGCGGGTGTGAACATGACGACCTCGAATCAAGCTGTTGAACTGAGCCTGGGCGACGACGGCATCCTCGTCGCCACCATGAACCTGCCCGGCCGCCCGATGAATGTCGTGGGCGACGTGCTGATGGATGGCATCGCCAATGCCATCGCCAGGCTGGCTGATCCGGCCGTCAAGGGCCTGATCCTGACCAGCAGCAAGGCCGACTTCTGCGCCGGTGGCGACCTGGACCGCATGTCCCAGTGGAGCAAGCCCGAAGAGCCCTTCGAAGGCAGCATGGCGATGAAGCGCGTGCTGCGCCAGCTGGAGTTGCAAGGCAAGCCCGTGGTCGCCGCCATCAATGGGCATGCGCTTGGCGGCGGCCTGGAGATCGCACTGGCCTGCCACGCCCGCATCGCCCTCAACGACCCGCGGCTGAAGATAGGCCAGCCGGAAGTGAAGCTGGGCCTGCTGCCCGGTGGTGGCGGCACGGTGCGCTTGCCTCGGCTGGTCGGCATCCAGGCGGCCTTGCAGATCTGCGGCGAAGGCAGCGACCTGGACTCGGCCAAGGCGCTGGGCATGGGCCTCCTGGCCAGCGTGGCCAAGGACCGCGACGACCTGATGGCGCAGGCCCGTGCCTGGATCGCCGCCAACCCCAAGGCCAAGCAGCCCTGGGACGCGCCGAAGTTCAAGTTCCCCGGCGGCGACAGCAAGAGCCCGGCGATGGCGCAGCTGTGGTCCATTGCGCCGTCGATTGCCTCGGCCAAGAGTTGGGGCAACTACCCGGCGGTGCAGCACATCATGAGCAGCATCTTCGAAGGCGGCCTGCTGGACTTCGAAGCCGCCAGCGTGGTGGAAAGCCGCTACTTCGCGGCCTGCGTGATGTCGCAGGAGTCGAAGAACATCATCAACACGCTGTGGTACCAGCTGAATGCCATCAAGAAGGGCGCTTCGCGGCCTAGCGGGCACGCGCCTTCGAAGGTGAAGAAGCTGGGCATCCTGGGCGCGGGGATGATGGGTGCGGGCATTGCCTACGTGTCGGCCAAGGCCGGGATGGAGGTGGTGCTGCTGGACACATCACAGGAAGGCGCCGAACGCGGCAAGGCGTATTCGCAAGGGCTGCTGGACAAGGCAGTGAAACGTGGGCGAAGCACCGCCGAGAAGCGTGACGCGTTGCTGGCGAAGATCACGCCGACCACCGACTTTGCATTGCTGGCCGGCTGTGACCTGGTGATCGAAGCCGTGTTCGAGGACCGCGCCATCAAGGCCGATGTGACGAAGAAGGCGGAAGCAGCTATCGGCGCCAACGCCGTGTTTGCGTCTAACACCAGCACCCTGCCCATCACGGGCCTCGCGCAGGCCAGCGGCCGGCCGAACCAGTTCATCGGCCTGCACTTCTTCAGCCCCGTGGACAAGATGCCGCTGGTGGAGATCATCGTCGGCGCGCAGACCGACGACGCGACGCTGGCCAAGGGCTTTGACTACGTGCTGCAGATTGGCAAGACACCCATCGTCGTCAACGACAGCCGCGGCTTCTACACCAGCCGGGTCTTCGGCACCTACGTGATGGAAGGTATCGCCATGCTGAAGGAGGGTGTGCACCCGCGCAGCATCGAGGTGGCGGGCCTGCAGGCCGGCATGCCGATGCCGCCGCTGGCACTGCAGGACGAGGTCAGCCTGTCGCTGGGTCTGCATGTGGCGGACCAGACGAAAAAGGATTTGGCGACAGAGGGCAAACCTTACGCCGAACACCCGGGCATGAGCGTGGTGCGACAGCTGTGCGAGATCGGCCGCATCGGCAAGAAGGCCGGCAAGGGCTTCTACGACTGGCCTGAAGCTGCCGGAGGCGACAAGGCCCTGTGGCCAGAACTCACCAGGCTCTACCCCGTGGCCGCACAGCAACCGGAGCAGCGTGAGCTGATCGACCGCCTGATGTTCGCGCAGGCCAACGAGGCCGCCCGCTGCGTGCAGGAAAAGGTGCTGCGCTCCACGGCCGACGGCAACATCGGCAGCATCTTCGGCTGGGGCTTTGCGCCCTTCCAGGGCGGTGCGCTGCAGTTCATCAACGCGATGGGTGCGGCGGCTTTCGTCAAGCGCTCGCGTGAACTGTCCGCCAAGTTCGGCCCGCGCTTCGAACCTGCGGCCGTGGTGGTGCAGCATGCGGAGAGTGGTGGCCGGTTTGCGGATGCCTAGCATCAGGCACGTTCACTGGATCAGCGCGGTGCGGGGGAGGCCGCTGGCGGCCCATTGCTGTCGCACGCGAGTGACTGGTTTCGGGTAGGCGACCTGTTGTTCGCGCCGACGTCGATAACGAGGCGGCCTCTGCCGACGACGCCTTGAGGCAGGCGAACAGCCCTCAAGTTCGCATGTCCACAGCGCACCAGGATGTCGCTGACCGGTTATTCGTCGAGAGGGCCGCGGCACTTTTGCTCCACACGTGCAACCTGTGAGAGTTACTGAAAGCCAAGTTGATCCCGGCGGGCCAGTACCCTACATTTCACGGAATCGGTGAGCCCGAGTCGGCGCCCGACCTGATGCCCACGCTGCTGAAGGACGCCGCCGGCAGCCATTGCTCGAGCAGGCGGTCGAACAATCCGATGTCGATCGGTTTGACAAGGTGGTCCACGAAACCCGCGTCGCGCGACCGGGCGATGTCCTCGGGCATTGCATACGCAGTCACCGCGATGGCGGGCGTGCCTGCCGTGCCCGGGTCGGCCCGCAGCGCGGAGAGGAGCGCAAAGCCGTCCTGGTCGGGCAGATTCAGATCGAGCAGAAGCAGATCGGGTCGGACGGTGCACGCCAGCCGCAGCCCCGCCGCGGCGGTGCCGGCAACCACCAGCCGCAAGCCCGGGTGGCGCTCGACCAGGCTTGCCATCAGCAGTTGATTGACCTCGTTGTCCTCGACGTAGAGCAGGCAGCCGCGGCGCGAGACGGCGTGGCGGCGAGCCGGTTCCGGGTCGCGCCGGGCCGGCTGCACGGCCGGTAACGGCGCAGCATGTAGTTCCAGCCAGAAGGTGCTGCCGACCTCGGGCTCGCTGTGCACGCCGACCGTGCCCCCCATGAGCTCGACCACCTGCCGGACGATGGCCAGGCCAATGCCGGAACCCTCGATTTCGCCGTATTCAGCGCCGAGCCGGTTGAACGGCTGGAACAACTCGGACTGGCGCTCCGGCGCGATGCCACGGCCACTGTCTCGCACGTTCAAGCGCACCCAACTGGTACCGGCCGGCTCGGCCGTCACCCACACCTGCCCGCCGTCGCGGTTGTACTTGACCGCGTTCGACAGCAGGTTGAGCAGTACCTGGCCCAGCCGGGTTCGGTCGGCCCGCACCGCAAGGCCCGATGGCGTGGCCGACTCGAGCGTGATGCGGCGCCGCTGTGCCGCTGGCGCCACCATGCGCAGACCTTCGTCGACCAGCGGTCCCAGCTCCACCGGCTCGACTTCCAATGACATGCGCCCAGATTCGATGTGCGCCAGGTCCAGCACCTCGTTGATCTGGGTCAGCAGATGGCGCCCGGCACGCAGGGTCTCGTCGACATACCGGCGGTGGCGTTCGCCCAGGCTCGTGTCCTCGGCCATCAGCTGCGAGAAGCCGAGGATCGCGTTCAGCGGTGTGCGGAGTTCATGGCTCATGTGCGACAGGAACTCGCTCTTGGCCTGGTTGGCGCGTTGCGCCAGATCGCGTGTAGTCATCAACTCTTGCGTGCGCGCGCTCACTGCCTGCTCCAGGTTGACGCGGTGCCCCTCGAGCGCGGCCTCGGCCCTGCGGCGTGCCCGCACTTCGGCCTCAAGCTCGGCATGCCGTTTCAGCAGCCGCCGATTGCGTAGGGCGAGCCCGAACAACTGCTCGTACAACGCCGCCGCCGCATGCACCCAAGCCGCCAGCGGGCGCGCCGGCACGCGTAGCCGCAGGGCCGTCAGGGTCTCCCCTGGCCCGGTCAGCGGCGTCTGCGCCTGCACCTGCAGCAGGTATTCGCCTGGCGGCAGAGAGCTGTAGTGGACCGATCCCAGGCTCGACGCTGCCGACCACTCGACCTCGAACCCTACCAGCCGGAACCGGAATGAGATCAGCCGCGGGTCGAGCCACCAGGCGGCGAACACCTGCAACTCAAACGACCATTTACCCGGAGCCACCACGGTCCAGTCGTCTTCGCTGCGCGCTTCGGCGCCCTGCCATTGCACCGCGCCGAGCTTGACTTCTGGCGGCGCTCGCAGGCAAGCCAGCGCGTCCAGATCCACCGCTACCAACCCGCCCTCAACGCCGCAGTACAGCCGGCCGTCGCCGGCGCGGAGTAGCGACCGCGTGCTTGTGAACTCCCAGAAATTTGGCCCGTACAGCGCGTTGACACGCAGTTCAACCTCGCCTGTCGTGACGTTCAGTATCCGTAGGCCGTCGCCTGACCCGATCGCCACCCGCCACTCGTCCAACCAAAGGCCGGTCCAGCCGCCGATCGGAGGCTCGGTGCATATCAGCCTAGGTTCCCCCTCGCCGTCCAACAGCACGATCCGGTCGTCCTGCACGACTAGCACCCGACCGAGCACGGGGCCGAATGCGACGACGTAGGTATTGCCCGCTGCCGTCAAAGGTCCGCCCGTCACCTGCGCCAGTCCGTCCGCGCCCTCGCGCCAGAGACCACGGCCGAGCGTCCCCACCCAGAGTCGATCTTGGGCGTCGACCTGCAATCCGCAGACATAGCCCAGCGGCAGGCCATCGTCGCCGGTGACCGGCTCGGCGACCCCGCCGCGCAGGCGCACCAGGCCGCGCAAGGTGCCCACCCAGAGCTCGCCGTCGCGCAGGATAACGACTCGGCAGGGCGCCGCCAGCAGTTCACTGTCGGCATCGAAGCGTTGCGGCGCTTCACCCTCGCGCAGCCGGAACAGACCGCCTTGGGTGGCCAGCCACCAGCCCCGCCCGACCGAGTCGGGTGTCAAGTCCCAGACCGTGCTACCCAGGAGTGCCAGTGGCTGCGGCGTACCGACACCCATGTCGAGCGACGCGGCAAAGCCTGCCCCGCCGACCACCAGCGTGCCTGCTGGTCCGGGATGGATCACGTAGATTGGGGCGCTGACGTTCATGATTTGAAGCGCCGGCTTCAAGGCGCTCAGCTCGAACACCCCTGCAGTGTCGGTGGCAATGAAGATGTTGCCGCCAGCGTCTACCAACAGGTCGTTGACGATGCCGGGCACCGACGCGCGGAAGATCTCCCGTGGCGGCCCACCATCGATGTGTTCATAGCCAAGTAGTTCTCGGCCTGCGCCCACCCACAACTGCCCTTCCCGAATCGCGACCGCGCCTACCAGCGCCTCGCTCGGCACGTTCAGCCAAGGCCCCAGGGCGCGGAGTTCACGGTCGAACATCTGCACGCCACCGCTGCCACCTACGGCCAGGCCCTGCTCTGCCGCCGCCAGGCGCCGCATCGTGGTCGGAACCAGCCCTGGAGGTAGGTCCGCCGCGCGGCACCCGGCGCTGTCAACGCTGAGCAGACCGAGGTGCCCAGACACTACGATCAAGCGGTCGTCATCGAGCCGGAATAGGTCATGTACGTAGCCGACATCGAACTGCAGTCCCAGCCTGGGCGAGCCCAGCGGGTCGACAATCTGCACTAGGCCATGCGCGGTGCCCAGCCAGACCGCATCCCGCCCGGCAACGATGACACTGACGAGGCCGAACGACCATTTGACTGCCGCCAGCCCGGTCAGGGCGTGTCCATCGGCCCCGAGCGCTTCAACGCCCTGGTCGGTACCGAACCAGACCGTTTCGTCGGCGCCGACAGCTACCGTCCGTAAGCCCGCGCAGCGCAAACCATGGCGACGGTCAAATGCGCGAACGCGGCTGCCGTCGTAGCAATACAGTCCGCTGGAGCCGGCGAGCCATAGACGGCCCTGCCGATCCTGGGCTAGGCGATGAACCTGGTTTCCCGGAAGCCCGTTGTTGCGGTCCACAACAGTTTGAATAAGCAAGATTGCTTTCGATGCGGGCAAACACTTGCGCCTTCGTAGCACGAGGCTAGCATGTGGCGGCGGGCCATGCGCCCGATTGCAGCTGCTCGACGCCGTAAGCGGCAGCTATCCAGCGACCAATTTGCCAAGCGTAGACCGATGTGGGCTGCAAGCTGCCTCTGGCGGTTCGACGTCACAGGTGGCGCAAACCTCGGTGGGGCGCCTGAGGCCGGGCGTACAGTCGCGCTCCATGGGCACATCCACTCCGTCCGAAGACAGCATCCCTGCCGCCGCCATAGGCCATGACGGCGGCATTGAAGCGGACGCCCTGCTGGCCGCCATCGTGGCTGACCTGCAGCGCGCCGGGCGCCGTGTACGCGGCTTGCTCATGCGGCACGAGGGCGGCATGGCCGGTGACACGGCTTGCGGGGTGCAGATGTTCCTGGTGGACGTGGCCAACGAAGAAACCTACCTGGTGTCGCAGCCCATGGGCAGCCTCAGCAAGTCCTGCCGCGCCGACCCTCAGGGTTTTGCGCGCGCCACGGTGGTGATGCGCCGCGCGCTGGACGAACGGGCCGACCTGGTGGTCCTCAACCGCTTCGGCCGGCTGGAAGCCGAAGGCGGTGGCATGAGCGCCGAACTGCTGGCGCTGATGGCCGAAGGCGTGCCGGTGCTGACGGCTGTGGCACCGGCTTACCGCGACGCATGGGATGCCTTCAGTGGTGGGGCGACCGTGCTGCCACTGGACGCCGCGGCCGTGCACGGCTGGTTGAACACCCACCTGGCGCCGCAGCCGGCCTGAAGCGACTCAGGCGGCCGGCAACACCGTCCCGCTGCACACCCCGAAGCCGATGCGCCGCGCACCTTCACGCGCGCAGTGGGCTCGGAACTCCACGGTGTCGCCGTCTTCCAGGAAGTTGCGCTGCTCGCCGTCGGGCAGAGCCAGCGGATGTTTGCCACCCTGGCTCAACTCCATCAACGACCCGCCCTGCCCGGGGTTCGGTCCGCTGAGCGTACCGCTGCCGAACAGGTCTCCGGAGCGCAGGTTGCAGCCGTTCACGGTGTGGTGGGTCACCAACTGCGCCAGCGTCCAGTAGGCGGCTTCGGCGAAGTTGCTGGTCATCAGCTGCGTGGCGGGCTGCTTGGCCGCCGCCATCTTGGCGGTCCGCAGCCAGACTTCCAGATCGATGCTCAAGGCGCCAGCTTCGCGGTTGGCCACGCTGTCCAGGTAGGGCAGCGGCTGCGGGTCGCCTTCGGGTCGCGTGAAGGGCCGGCGGAAGGGCGCCAGCGCGTCCAGCGTCACCACCCAGGGGCTCATGCTGCTGGCGAAGTTCTTGGACAGGAAAGGCCCCAATGGCTGGTATTCCCAGGACTGGATGTCGCGTGCGCTCCAGTCGTTGAACAGCACCAGGCCGAAGATGTGGTCCTCGGCCTTGTCCATGCCGATGCGAGTGCCTTGTTCATTGCCATGCGCGATGAGCGCACCCAGCTCCAGTTCGTAGTCCAGCCCGCGGCTGGGGCGCAGCGTGGGCGCAGCGGCGTCCGCGGCCTTGCCCTGGCCCAGCGGGCGGCGCACCGGCGTGCCACTGACGACGATGGACGAACTGCGCCCGTGGTAGCCAATGGGCACCCACTGGTAGTTGGGCAGCAGCGGGTTGGTGGGCCTGAACAAGCTGCCCACGGTGC
Source organism: Betaproteobacteria bacterium (assembly GCA_031411215.1). Lineage (GTDB taxonomy): Bacteria > Pseudomonadota > Gammaproteobacteria > Burkholderiales > Burkholderiaceae_C > Rubrivivax. Next base: position 3,530 of record JANOAM010000348.1, on the reverse strand, counting down.
GGGCGTGGTGAATGCCCACATAGAAGTCCGTGTAGTCACCCACTTCGCAGGGCAGGCTCAACTCGACTTCGGTCTGCAGCACCAAGGCCGTTTCCAGGAACGGGCCCTGGATGCTGCCTTCGCTGAGCGCTTCAGACAGCGCCTGGCGCATCACACGCCAGGCGTCCTTGCCCAGCTTCATGAAAGCCGCCAGGTCACCGGCGGCCAGCGGCTCCAGCAGTGCGGTGACACCGTCTTCCCAGGGGCTGACTTCCGAGGCGATGCGCAGGTCCAGCACCTGGTCGCCAATGGCCACGCCTATGCACCAGGGCTCGTGATCAGTGTCTGGTCCGGCCTTGCGGCGGAAGCGGCCGTAGGGCAGGTTCTGCACAGGGAAATCGGTGTCCGGCGCGTTGGCCGATTCGACCCAGCTGCGCAGGTCGGGGTTGTGGGTGGCGTCTGTCAGGCTCATGGCTGGATCATGGCGCGTTCATGGCGCAAACGAGTCCTTCAATCCGGCCCAGCAGCCGGCGTAGGCCGTGTCCAGCTGGCCACCGCCCATCGCCCAAGCGCTGGGCACCAGACGGTAGCGGCTCTCGAACATGAAGGCCAGCGTGTCGTCCAGCTTGTGCGGAGCCAGCGGCGCGTTCGACGCGCGCTCAAACGCGTCGGTATCCGGGCCGTGCGGCACCATGGCGTTGTGCAGGCTGGCGCCACCGGGCTTGAAGCCTTCGGGCTTGGCGTCGTACTGGCCCAGCACCAGACCCATGAACTCGCTCATCAGGTTGCGGTGGTACCAGGGCGGGCGGAAGCTGTCTTCGGCCACCAGCCAGCGCGGCGGGAAGATGACGAAGTCGCAGTTGGCGGTGCCGGGTGTGTCGCTGGGGCTGGTCAGCACGGTGAAGATGCTGGGGTCCGGGTGGTCGAAGCTGATGCTGCCGATGGTGTTGAAGTGCGCCGTGTCGTACTTCATGGGCACCAGGTTGCCTTGCCAGGCCACCACGTTGAAAGGGGTGCCGGGCTGTTCGTTGTGCCACAGGCGGCCACCGTATTTCTTGACGATCTCGTAGGGCCCTGATTGCAGATTCGTGTCTTCGTACGCGGCCACGGGCGCCAGAAAGTCGCGTGCATTGGCCAGGCCATTGCTGCCGATGGGGCCCAGTTCGGGCAGGCGAAAAGGTGCGCCGTGGTTTTCACAGACGTAGCCGCGTGAAGCGCCGTCGGGCAGTTCCACCTTGAAGGCCATGCCGCGCGGCAGCAGCAGCACCTCACCGGGTTTCACGTCCAGCACACCCAGTTCCGTCCTCACCACCAGCCGGCCCTGCTGCGGCACCACCAGCAGTTCGCCGTCAGCGTTGACCACGGCACGCCGGCCCATGCTGGTGTTGGCCAGGTACACGTGCACGGCGATGCCCACTTGCGCGTCGGCGTCGCCGTTCGCGCAGATGGTGTGCAGGCCATCGACGAAGTCCAGCGCCGCGTCGGCGGCCGGCAAGGGGAAGGGCTTCCAGCGCAACGGGTCCGGCGGCACGGCGACGCCGGACGCCCCGCCGGTCAGCCAGCCGTGGTGTTCGTAGGCGCGATAAGCACCTGTCACCACCGAAGGCTGGCGGCGGTACAGCCAGGTGCGGCGGTTTTCCGCACGCGGTGCAGTGAAGGCGGTGCCGGACAGCAGTTCCGCGTACAGGCCATGGGCCACACGCTGCGGGCTGTTGCGGCCTTGCGGCAGCGTGCCGGGCTCAGCCTCGGTGGCGAAGTGGTTGCCAAAGCCGGATTGGTAGAGATGCGTCATGGTGTGGTCTTGTCCTCAGTGACACCCGCGCGCGCTGCGGCCAGGGCCTGGCCCAGCACGTGTAGGTCGCCGATGTGGTTGGCCAGCAGCAGCACCAGCCGGGCGTTGACCAGGCGGCTTTGTTCGTCACTCAGGCCCTGGTGGGTGGCGATCAGCTGTTCGTAGAAATCGTCGCCCGGCGTGTAGGCGTGCAGCGGCTTCACGCCGGGTGTGTGGAAGTGCGCTGCGGTGAGCAGGTCCATGGCCGTCCTCAGGCTTGTGCTGTGTCTTGCGCCGAATCTTGCGCCGTCGCGCGGGCCAGCGCCACACGCACACCGGCCAGCGTGGGCAGGCGCCAGCGCGCGGCCACGTGCTGATCGGGCCGCAGCAGGTAGGCGGACCCGGGGCTGGCGTCCAGCCGCTGTTGCGCGCGGTACTTGCTGTCCACCAGCACGGTGACACCCGCGGGCGCGGGCCCGTCGTGGTCGGTGATCAGCAGCGTGCGCACCGCAATGCCGCCCTCGGTCGGGTGGGCCAGTTGTTCGATCAGCGCGCGCTGTTCGGGCCCCAGGCTCTCCACGCGCGGCTCGAAAAGCAGCAGTTGAAAACCGCCGCCCGTGTGGCGCAGCAGCCAGCTGTCCTGGCCGCCGTGGCGCACGGGCGCATCGGTCAGCGCTGCGCCGGGGTGCATGCTGCCTTCAAAGGCGTCTCGGTCGGGCGTGTTCAGCGGCGACGCCGTCAGGTGCGCCGGCACCGACAGCCGCCCGCTGTTGACCAGCGTGCGCGCAAAGGCATGCTGGCCGGCCAGCGTCAGCACGGCGTCACGGAAGTCGCGGCTGACGGGGCTCTTGGGCGTGATGAAGTCCGTGCTGCGCGTGCTGTTGAGCAGGTTCTCGTCAGCCGCGGCCACCCGTTCGCTGCTGTAGCTGTCCAGCAGCGATTCCGGTGCCAGGCCATCCATCACCAGCTTGAGCTTCCACACCAGGTTGTCGCTGTCCTGGATGCCGCTGTTGGCGCCGCGCGCACCAAAGGGGCTGACCTGGTGCGCTGCGTCGCCCGTGAACAGCACACGCCCATGGCGGAAGCGCTGCATGCGGCGGCACTGGAAGGTGTAGACGCTGACCCATTCCAGTTCGAATGCCCGGTCAGGGCCCAGCATGGCGCGGATGCGTGGGATCACGTTCTCGGGCTTCTTCGCCTCTTCCGGGTCCGCGTCCCAGCCCAGCTGGAAGTCGATGCGCCAGACGTTGTCGGCCTCACGGTGCAGCAGCACGCTTTGATTCGGGTGGAAGGGCGGGTCGAACCAGAACCAGCGTTCGGCCTTGCCTTCTTCGAACAGTGGCTCTTTCATGACCACGTCGGCGATCAGGAAGCGGTCCTGGAAGACCTTGCCTTCCATGTCCAGGCCCAGCATGCGGCGCAGCGGGCTTCGTGCGCCGTCGGCCACCACCAACCAGTCGGTGTGCAGGGTGTACGGGCCTTCGGGTGTGTCCACGCGGAGCACCACACCTTCTCCGTTAGGTTTGATGTGGGTGACCTTGTTCTTCCAGCGCAATTCAAGCGGACTCAGCTGTTGTGCCCGTTCCACCAGGCACTGTTCCAGGTGGTACTGCTGCAGGTTCACCATGCCCGGGCGCTGGTGGTCGGTCTCGGGCAGCAGGTTGAAGCTGAAGACCTCCTGTTCACGGTGGAAAGTGCGGCCCACGTTCCAGGTCACGCCCTTGTTGGCGACCATGTCGCCGCAACCCAGCCGGTCCAGGATCTCCAGCGTGCGCTTGGC
>JANOAM010000347.1:0-4245 GCA_031411215.1 Betaproteobacteria bacterium | reverse complement strand
CACCTTGAGCGTGCTGCAGGCCGCGCAGGCGCGCCACCGCGACGTCACCGAACCGATTGAAGTGCTGGCCGCGTTTGGCGGCTTTGAAGTCGCCGTGATGGTGGGCGTGATCCTGATGGCCGCCAGCAAGCGCCACCTGCTGATGATCGACGGCATGCCAGCCTGCGCCGCGCTGATGCTGGCCGCGCGCATCGCGCAGCCGGTCACCGACTACTGCGTGTTCTGCCGCAGCCATTCGCACCGCGGGCTGGACCAGGCGCTGAACCTGTTCCGCGCTGCTGCGTTGCTGGAACTGGGCATGGAAATCACCGACGGCACGGGTGCGCTGCTGGCCTGGCCCATGGTGAAGAGTGCGGCCGCGTTGCTGACCGAAGTGGCCGACGGTGAAGACCCGGGTCCGACGCGGCCCGATGGCCTACCCGAACCCTTCGTCGAGCCGAAGCCCCAGCCGTCTCCCTTCGGCGAAGCCTTGTACTGAACTGAAAGTGCGCGGGCGCGACGCGCCGCTGCGTTCACTTCAGCTGGTTGCCGTGGCCGTCGACCTGCGGTGGCACTTGGCTGGGCGGCGGTGGCGCGCTCTGTGGCGGCAGCGGCTGCAAGCTCTGCGGCGGGGGCTGCCGGCCGGTGGGTGGCAACGGCTGCATGGGCCGCATCACAGGCCCACCGCCGCCTTGCTGGACGGGCGGCAACTGCCCCGTGGCGGGCGCCTGCGGCGGCGGAATGTTCAGCGCCACCAGCGCCGGGCCGTCACGCGGGCCCAACGACACACCTCGTGCACTCACCGCCTGCAGCACGTTCTGGCCGTCGACCACAGCGCCCAGCTTGTAGGCCTTGGGCGCCTTGCCGTCGACCGAGATCAACGCCACGCCACCCAGCGTGTTGGCCGGCCCGCGTGGGCTCACGACGCCCACGAGGTTGAATCGGGCGTCTGCCGTGGGCTCGGGTTGTGCGGCCGCCTGCGCGGGTGTCGGGTCCACCCCCAGCACGCGGCCCAGGTCACCGCGCGCGGCGCCCGACAAGTCGGCCACCTGTGTTTGCGGCGGCACGGGCGACGCCTGGGTGAACAGGCGCAAGCCCCAGAAGACCGCACTGGCAGCTACCAGTGCCCACACACACATGCTCACCCAGCGCAGAAACATGCGCGGATTATCATCCACCGCTCTTCGTGAAGCCGGGCCCGCCAGGGGCCCGCTGCCCCCGACATGAACCTGTTCCCGCAAGCAACGACCGCCGCGCCGCAGCAAAGCCTGCCGGGCCAGCAACGCAAGCGCACCACCCGCGGCTTCACGCTGATCGAACTGCTGGTGGTCCTGGTCATCATTGGTGTGCTGGGCGCCCTGATCGTGCCCAACCTGTTTTCCAGCCTGGACGACGCACGTGTCACCGCCGCCAGGACGGACATCAACACCCTGGGCCAGGCGCTCAAGCGCTACAAGCTGGACAACCAGCGCTACCCCAGCACTGAACAGGGCCTGGACTCGTTGGTGCGCAAGCCCACGGCCGGCAACCCGCCACCCAACTGGAAGCCCTACCTGGACAAGCTGCCGGCCGACCCCTGGGGCCGCCCTTACCAGTACCTGAACCCGGGCGTGCGGGGCGAACTCGATGTGTTCAGCTTCGGTGCCGACGGCCAGCCCGGGGGCGACGGCAAGGATGCCGACATCGGCAACTGGCAGTAGCCTGCCGGCCACGCGCAAGCTGCGCCGCAAGGCCCGCGGCTTCACGTTGCTGGAACTGCTGATCGTGATCGCCGTGATCGCCGTCGGCGTGTCGCTGGTGGTGCTGACCCTGCCCGATGCCGACGCAGCGCGGCTGGACGAAGAGGGCGCACGCCTGACGGCCCTGCTGGAGTCCGCGCGCGCCGAATCGCGAACCTCGGGCATGGCCGTGTGGTGGGTGCCGCGGTCGGCTGGCGACACAGTGGTGGACGCACGTGGCGAGGCTGGCAATTTTCAGTTTGTCGGTCTGCCGCGCGCGCTCGCTCTGCCAAGCCGCTGGCTGGACGGCCGTGTCAACGCGCAGGTGGTGGGTGCGGCGTCCATCGTGCTGGGGCCGGAGGCCATCCTGCCCGCGCAGCGCATCGTGCTGAGCCTGGGCGAGCGCCGGCTGGAATTGGCCAGCGACGGCCTGGGGCCGTTCACCGTGGCCGAGCCGCCACCGGTCGCTGCGGAACCGCGCCGGTGATCCCGTGAAGAGCCCGCGTGCCTGTGCCCAAACCAGCGGCTTCACGCTGCTGGAAGTGCTGGTGGCGCTGGCCGTCACGGCCATCGCCTTGGCCGCCGGGCTGCGCGCCGCGGGGGTGCTCAGCGACAACGCGGAACGCCTGCGCGATGTCATCGCCGCGCAGTGGTGCGCCGACAACCAGCTCACCGAGCTGCGCCTGCGCCGCACGTTCCCTGGCGTGGGCGACAGTGACTTCGCTTGCGAACAGCTGGGCCGCAGCTACCTCGGCAAGTTGGTGACACGGCCCACGCTCAACCCCAGCTTCCGCCGCGTCGACGCCAACGTCAGCAGCGAAGACGGACAACCGCTGGTCACCTTGTCCACGGTGTTGGGCCGCCAATGAGCACGGGTCTGCGCCGGAGCCGCGGCTTCACCCTGGTGGAGGTGCTGGTGGCCCTGCTGGCGATGGCCATCCTCGCGACCTTTGCCTGGCGCGGGCTGGACGGTGTGATCGCCTCACGCGACGCCAACCGCGAGGTGATCGACCGCACCAGCCGCCTGGCCACGGTGCTGGTGCAGTGGGAACAGGACCTGCAAGCCGTGCACGACACGGGTGTGGTGCCGGCCATCGCCTTCGACGGCCAGAGCCTGCGCCTGACACGGCGCGTGGACGGCGGCGTGGCGCTGGTGGTCTGGGCCGTGCGTGGCAGCCGTTGGCAGCGCTGGGTGGGCCCGGCGTTGCAGCGGACTGGGCCCTTGCAACAGGCGTGGATGGCCAGCCAGCAGTTCATGGGCGACGAACCCGGGCAGGTCCTGGCGGCCGACCAGGCCGGCGACTGGCAGTTGTACTTCTGGCGCGGCAGCGACTGGAGCAATGCGCAGTCCACGGGCGACCTGGTGGCAGACAACGCCCCACCGGCCGCGGCTGCGCCAGCCTCGGCCGCCAGCGCGGCCGGCGTGGCACGCGAGGAACTGCCGCGTGCCGTGCGGCTGGTGATCACGCTGCGCGGCGGCAAGCTGACGCGCGACATCGCGCTGGGGCCCACCGGCTCATGAGCAAACGTTGCTTGGCCACTTTGCTCATCCCCCTCGGGGGGCGGCGGCGACGCCGCCCGGGGCGCTCATGAGTCGATCATGAAGAAGCCACGCCAACAGGCTGGCGCCGCCTTGCTGCTGGCGATGATCATCGTGGCCCTGGTCACCACGGTGGCCGCCAGCATGGTGTGGCAGCAGACCCGCGCGGTCAGCGTGGAAGCCGCCGAGCGCGCCCGCGCGCAGGCCAGCTGGGTGCTGGCCGGTGCCATGGACTGGGCGCGGCTGATCCTGCGCGAAGACCAGCGTTCCGGCCAGCAGCGCAACAACGCCTACGACGGCCTGGACGACCCCTGGGCGCAACCGCTGGCCGAAGCGCGGCTGTCAGCCTTCCTGGCGGCGGACAAGGACAACACCGCCGACAGCGGCCCCGAAGCCTTCATCTCCGGCGGCATAGAAGACGCGCAGTCGCGCTACAACCTGCGCGGCCTGGTGGACGGCGGCGGCAAGGTGGTCGCTCCGCAACTGGAAGGCTTCAAGCGCCTTTGCGCGCTGGCCGGTGTGCCCGCGGACACCGCCGATCGCATCGCGCTGGCCTTGCAGTCCGTGGTGGCGCCGCCAGCGGACGACGGCAGTGGTGGCGCGCCGCTGCGCCCCACACGCCTGGCCGACCTGGCCTGGCTGGGCATCGACAAACCGACGCTGGAGCGCCTGGCGCCGTTCGTGGATCTGCTGCCCGTGGCCACGCCGGTGAACGTCAACACCGCGCCGCGCGAAGTCATCGTGGCCGCGATCGACATCGACGCCGGCAGCGCACAACGCCTGGTGCAAGCGCGCGGCCGCCAAGCCTTCCGCACCATGGAAGAGGTGGCCGCGCAACTCGCGCCGGGTGTGCAACTGGACCCGGCGCGGGCGTCCGTGGGCAGCAGCTACTTCCGTGTCAGCGGCCGGCTGCGCCTGGACGAGCGGTTGCTGGAAGAACGTTCGCTGCTGGTTCGGCGCGACAACCGTGTGGAAGTCCTGCAGCGCGAAAAGCAGAGCTTCACGGCC
>JANOAM010000346.1:0-2656 GCA_031411215.1 Betaproteobacteria bacterium | reverse complement strand
CCCAGCCACAACCAGGCCACCAGCGCGCCCCAGATGGACGCCGTGGCGTTGAACACCGACATCAGCGCCGTGGTGAGTGCCAGCGCGCCCAGCGCGAACAGCAGGAAGGGCAGCACGGAATTGACGATGCCCACGGCCAGGATCGGCCGCCAGTGCAGGCGCAGCGCACCCGCCTGGCCGCGCGCGGCCAGCAGCGGCAGCAGCAGCAAGGCCGCACCGGCCACACGCAGGAAGACCAGGGCAACAGGCCCGAATTGCGATGCGCCCATGCGCATGAACAGGAAGCTGGCGCCCCACAGTGCGGCCAGCATGAACAGGTCCAGCAGGTCGCGCTGTTTCATGCAGCCTTCCGGGCCGGCACCGCGCCTTCCAAGGCCAGCAGTGCTTGTTTGCGCGGCAGCCCACCGGCATAACCCGTGAGTGAGCCGTCACGGCCCACCACGCGGTGGCAGGGCACGATGACCGACACCGGGTTGCGCCCCACCGCCGCACCCACGGCGCGCGCGGCCTCGGGCCGGCCCAGCCGGTGTGCGATGTCGCCATAGGTGTCGAGCTGCCCGCTGGTGATGCGCTGCAGGGCTCGCCACACCGACTGCTGGAAGGGCGTGCCTTGCGGGTCCAGAGGCACTTCAAAGTGCTGGCGCTGTCCTGCAAAGTACTCGCCCAGTTCTTGCGCGGCCTGCTTCAGCCAGCGTTGTGTTGGCAGCAGCGGTGCGTCCAGCTCACCGGGGTGGTGAGACTGCGCGTCGAACCATGCACCGGCCAAGCCATGGTCGGTGGCGGCCAGCGTCATAGGGCCCAACGGTGTATCCACGCGGCTCTGCGCAGCAAACGTCGTGATCATGATGTCTTCATCTCCAATTCATGCCACAGCCGCAAGACGGCATAGGCGCGCCAAGGCCGCCAGGGTTCGGCCAAGGCCGTGATGAGTTTCGCGTCGCGGTGACCCAGTGCGTTCATGAGGCCGATGTCGCTGGCCGGCCAGGCATCGGGCCAGGCCAGCGCGCGCATGGCAATGACCTGCGCTGTCCAGTCGCCCACGCCGGGCAGGGCACGCAGGGCGTCCAGGGTTTCTTCGACAGGTGCGCCGCGGTGCAGGTGGATCTGGCCTGCCGCGACGGCCGCGGCCATCGCCTGCAGGGCCTTCACACGCTGGCGCACGATGCCCAGTTTGCCGATGACCTCCGGGTCGGCGGCCACCAGGGTGTGCGCACCGGGAAACACATGGGTCAGCGCGGCGAAGGGCGTTTCCACGGGCTCGCCAAACCGGTCCACCAGCCGCTGCACCAGCGTGCGCGCGGCCTTGACCGTGACCTGCTGGCCCATGATGACCCGCACCGCTACCTCAAAGCCGTCCAGCGTGCCGGGCAGGCGTGTGCCCGGGCGCGGTGGCACGGGCAGCAGCGCCATCACGGGGTCGATCCGCGCGGGGTCGGCATCCAGGTCCAGCCACTGGCGCACGCGCTGCATCACCGCGCCCAGCAACGGGCTCAGCGTGGTGGAGGTGTGCACATGCACCTCGTGCCGTTCGGGCGCAAAGCGGCATTCCACCCAGCCGGTCACCGCTTGACCCTTGTGGCGCAGCCCCAGCGTGCGCCGCAGCGTCAGGCCTTCCACCTGTTCGACACCCAGCACCTGGCGCTTGGCGAAGAAGCCCAGCACGGCTTCCACGTCATAGGGCGGGCGGTAGGCCAGCCGCAGCGCATGGCCCGCGGCGGGTGCGGCGCCTTCGCGGCGCAGCTGTGTGGGGTTGAAGCGGTAGCGCTCCGCAAACGCCGCGTTGAAGCGGCGCAGGCTGGAGAAGCCCGATGCCAGCGCCACCTGCGTGACGGCTTGGTCGGTGTCGGTCAGCAATTGCTTGGCCAGCAGCAGGCGCTGCGTCGTGAGGTATTCATGCGGTGCCACACCATGCGCGGCCTGGAAGATGCGGCGCAGGTGGCGGTCGGTGACACCCAGGCGCGCAGCAAGTTGCGGCACGGCCACGTCGTCACCGCTGTGCACGGCATGTTCTATCCAGCGTGCGGCGGTGTCGGCCAGGGCGCGGGAGGAATCCATCTGCGACAGGCCCGGCGCAATCTCGGGCCGGCACTTCATGCAGGGCCGGAAGGCGGCTGCCTCGGCCTGCGCGCGGGTGTCGAAGAAGCGGCAGTTTTCGCGCCGTGGGACGCGCACACGGCACACCGGCCGGCAATAGACGCCAGTGCTGGTGACGCCTACGAAGAGCCGCCCGTCAAAGCGCGCATCGCGAGCTTTCAGGACTTGGTAGGCGGCGTCGTGATCGAGTGACATGGGCTGCATCATAGGCAGCCGCCGGCCGCGGGCTCGCCGTTTTCGGACCTGTCCCTGGGGGCTTGCCGACGCGCTTAGCATGGCAACGAAAACACAACGAAGGAGACAGCATGGCCGAGCGCAAGGTATGCGTGGTGAGCGGGTCCTCGTCCGGCATAGGTGCTGCGACGGTGAAGCGCTATGCGCGCGAGGGCTGGGATGTGGTGGTCAACTTTTCGCGCAGCCGCGAGCCAGCCGAGGCCGTGGCCGAAGAGTGCCGCGCGCTGGGCGCGAAGGTGCTGGTGCTGCAGGCCGACATCGCGGACGACGCGCAGTGCCGCCAGTTGGCTGAACAGACGCGCGAACAGTTGGGCCGCTGCGATGTGCT
>JANOAM010000345.1:0-1537 GCA_031411215.1 Betaproteobacteria bacterium | reverse complement strand
CCGCTACGTGTCGCGCCTGGGCCTGGGCGCCGCCAAGCGGCTGTTCCTGCTGGCCGAAACGGTGCCGGCGGAAGAGCTGCTGCGCATCGGCTACCTGGACGCGCTGGTGCCGCCTGACGATCTGGATGCGGCGGTGGAGGCCATCGCCGCACCATTGCGTGCCAATGCACCGCTGGCGCTGCGTGGCATGAAGCTGTCGCTCAACGAACTGGCGCGTGGCGATGCGGTGGACGTGGTCCTGCGCCAGCGTGAAGACCAGTGCACCCGCAGCGCGGACTTGCGGGAAGGCCTGCAGGCCCAGGCCGCCAAGCGGCCACCGCGGTTCACCGGGGGCTGAGCCCGGACACAAGGCCCGGAAGGGGCTTGTGCCTGGCGAAGGACCAAGGGCGATACAAGCCCTTGGTCTGAACCGCTGCCTGGTTTTCACTGCACGTTCACCGTGCGCTCATCTCGTTTTGGGCGGCGTGTAGGGCTCCACGGGTGTGTCGGCAAACCAGACCGCATAGGGCGACGCCTCTTCGCAGTCCACCGCCGGAGGGCGCCAGGGTTCGGCGTGTTCACGCGCGCGGCGCAGGGCCTGGACACGTTCTTCGATCTCCTGCTCCAGGCGGGTGCGCGCCTCCGGCTGGAAGGCGGGCCGCGCCGCTGCGGTGCGGGGCAGCGCGGACCCACCGTCTGAAACCCGGGGCGCACCGAACACATGAGGACCTCCCGAGGCGCGGGGCAGGTGTGCGCGTGACAGCGCAGGCTGTGTGGTCCGTGGCGGTGCGTGCTTCGGCTGTGGCGCCGGCCAGGTCCTGCCCAGCCAGTAGCCCACGCCCACCAAGGCCAGTGCCAACACCATCAACAACAGGGACCCCTCCAGCGGACTCATCGTGCGCTCCATCGTTCTTTTGATGGAGCCCACTCTAGGACCGGGTGGCGCCGGGCGGACCAGCCCACCGGGTGGGGAACCACCCCAACTTTCGGTTGGTGGCTACCCGCCTAACGCTGCGGCATGTCGGCCAGGCCGTAGACATTGCTGACGATGGCGTCGCCTGGAATCGGTGCCACGGTTTCGTTCCAGGCTTCCCATTCGGCCCGCAGCTCGGCCAGCAAAGCGGGTTCGGCCCTGGCGCGGTTGGCACGTTCGCGTTCGTCGGCTTCCACGTCGAACAGGTACTCGTGTTCGTCCACTTTCAGGTACTTCCAGCGGCCCTTGCGGATGGCACGCTGCTGGCGGTGTTTCATGCGCCAGTGCAGGGTGCGCGGTTCGGGCAACGCGGGCTTGTGAAGGTTCGGCAGCAGCGATTGGCCGTCCAGCGGGTAGCGCGGGTCGGGCGCGACGCCGGCCGCGGCCAGGAAGGTGGCCGTCCAGTCCATGGTCATGTGCTGTTGTTCGCTCACCGTGCCCGCCGGCACCACACGCGGCCAGCGTGCGATGCAGGGCACGCGTATGCCGCCTTCGGTGAGGTCCATCTTGCCGCCCACCAGCGGCCAGTTGTCGCTGAAGCGTTCACCGCCGTTGTCGCTGGTGAAGACCACCAGCGTGTCGTCG
>JANOAM010000344.1:0-15255 GCA_031411215.1 Betaproteobacteria bacterium | reverse complement strand
GATCACCAAGAGCGGCAAGACCATCGTGCTCAAGGAGAAGGTGTCGCTGCTCGACCGCGAGGTCATCGACAGCATGTTCATGAGCAAGCAGGCGCTGCTGGACTTCTACACCAAGGAGATCGAGGACGCGCACAAGACCGGCGTGATGTTCTCGCTGCATGTCAAGGCCACGATGATGAAGGTGTCGCACCCCATCGTCTTCGGCCACTGCGTGAAGATCTTCTACAAGCAGGCCTTTGACAAACACGCCAAGCTGTTCGAAGACCTGGGCGTCAACGTCAACAACGGCATGATCGATCTGTACAACAAGATCACCGCGCTGCCGCAAAGCCAGCAGGACGAGATCAAGCGTGACCTGCACGCCTGCCACGAAGGCCGCCCCGAACTGGCCATGGTGGACTCGGCCAAGGGCATCACCAATTTCCATTCGCCCAACGACATCATCGTGGACGCGTCCATGCCGGCCATGATCCGCAACGGCGGCAAGATGTGGGGCGCCGATGGCCGCCTGAAGGACGTCAAGGCCGTGATGCCGGAATCGACCTTCGCCCGCATCTACCAGGAGATCATCAACTTCTGCAAATGGCACGGCGCCTTCGACCCCAAGACCATGGGCACGGTGCCCAACGTGGGCCTGATGGCGCAGCAGGCGGAAGAGTACGGCTCACACGACAAGACCTTCGAGATCACCGAAGACGGCGTGGCCAACATCACCGACATCAACACCGGTGAAGTGCTGCTGAGCCAGAACGTGGAAGAAGGCGACATCTGGCGCATGTGCCAGTGCAAGGACGCCGCCATCCGCGACTGGGTCAAGCTGGCCGTCACCCGGGCGCGCAATTCCGGCATGCCGGTGGTGTTCTGGCTGGACCAGTACCGCCCGCACGAGGCGCAGCTGATCACCAAGGTCCGCATGTACCTGCACGAACACAACACCGCCGGCCTGGACATCCAGATCATGAGCCAGGTGCGCGCCATGCGCTACACGCTGGAACGTGTGGCCCGCGGCCTGGACACCATCAGCGCCACCGGCAACATCCTGCGCGACTACCTGACCGACCTGTTCCCCATCATGGAACTGGGCACCAGCGCCAAGATGCTGTCCGTCGTGCCCTTGATGGCCGGCGGCGGCATGTACGAAACGGGTGCCGGCGGCTCGGCGCCCAAGCACGTGCAGCAGCTGGTGGAAGAAAACCACCTGCGCTGGGACAGCCTGGGTGAATTCCTGGCGCTGGCCGTGTCACTGGAAGACCTGGGCCTGAAGACCGGCAACGCACGCGCCAAGCTGCTGGCCAGGACGCTGGACGCGGCCACCGGCCAGCTGCTGGACAACAACAAGAACCCCAGCCCCAAGACCGGCCAGCTGGACAACCGCGGCAGCCAGTTCTACCTGGCCCTGTACTGGGCCCAGGAGCTGGCCGCGCAGAGCGACGACCCCGAACTCGCCACGCACTTCTCGGCCCTGGCCAAGGTGTTTGCCGACAACGAGAAGAAGATCGTGGACGAGCTCAATGCCGTGCAGGGCAAGCCGGTGGACATCGGCGGCTACTACCTGCCCGACCCGGCGAAGACCCAGGCGGTGATGTGCCCCAGCGCAACGCTCAACGCCGCGCTGCAGCAGCATGCGTAGGGCGCTGCTCCTGTCCGCTGCTGCTATCGCCTTCACGGCGTTCGCAGCTTCCGGCCCCTACGACGAAGCCGCGGACGCCAAGGCGCAGATCAAGGCCGCACTGGCCGACGCCGCCAACGCCCAGGTGCCCGTGCTGGTGGTCTTTGGCGCCAACTGGTGCGGCGACTGCAAGGTGCTGGACCTGGCCTTCAAGGAAGGCGCGGCCGCGCCGCTGATGGCCAAGGACTTCCGCGTGGTCAAGGTCAACGTCGGCCGCTTCGACCGCAACGTGGACGTGGCCGAGTCCTACGGCGTGCCGCTGAAAAGCGGCATCCCGGCCGTGGCGGTGCTGTCGGCGCAAGGCCAGGTGGTCTACGCCACCAAGGCCGGTGAACTGGCCAACGCCGGCAAGATGGGCGACCAGTCCATCCACGAGTTCTTCGCCAGGGTCTCGGCGTCAGCCCCCAAGTAGGCCCGCCATGCCTGCCGCAGCCGTGGTGCTCAGGCCCGTCCACGCGGACGAAGGCCCTGCACTGGCCGACCTGCGTGTGCTGGCCATGCGCGAAAGCCTGGAAGCCGTGGGCCGCTTCGACGCCGCCCGCGCACGCGCACGGTTTCTGGACGGCTTTGAACCAGCGCTCACACGCGCCATCGTGGTGGCGGGCCAGACCGCCGGCTTCCTGGTGCTGCGTCCCGCTCCAGACCATCTGCTGCTGGACCACCTGTACATCGCACCCAGTCAACAGGGGCAAGGCCTGGGCGCGGAAGTTCTGCGCGCGGTCTTTGCCGAGGCGGACGCTGCGCACAAGGCCCTGCGTGTGGGCGCCTTGAAAGGCAGCCGGTCCAACGCCTTCTACCTGCGACACGGCTTCAGCCTGGTGGAATCGGCCGAGTGGGACCACTTCTACGTCCGCCAGCCCGCCCCGCTGCTGGCGCCACTGCCCGCCCATGCCTGCCCGCTGTGCGGCCAGCCCAACGCCTGCGCGGCAGCCCGCACGGGCACGTTCGACACGCCCTGCTGGTGTGCAGACGTGACGTTCACGCCGGCTCTGCTGGCCCGTGTGCCCGAAGCCCAGCGTGGCACGGCCTGCGTCTGCAGGACCTGTGCAGAAAGAGACATGGCATGACCATCGAGTTGTCCAAGGAAGCGCGTGCGCAGGCCATTGCGTCCATCGAACGCTACTTCAACGAACACATGGAAGAGCGCATCGGCAACATCGCTGCCGGCGCCCTGCTGGGCTTCTTCCTGGATGAGGTAGGCCCCAGCATCTACAACAGTGCCGTGGCCGAGGTGCAGGAAAGGCTGCAGGCGCGCGTCCTGGAACTGGACATCGAAGTCCATGAAGATGAATTCCAGTACTGGCCCAAACAAGCCAAGGCCGCGCGGCCCAGGCGCTGAGTCGTCGCTCTCGCTTTCGTCATACCCATGCACGCCGACGCAGCTACCTCGCAAGTTGAGGGGTTTGTGGCGAAGTACACGCCCGAACTGGCGCGCACGCTGCAAGCCTGCCGCACCCGCATGCACCAGCTCATCCCCCGGGGCTGCGAGCTGGTCTTCGACAACTACAACGCGCTGGTCTTTGGCTACGCCCCCACGGACAGGACACCCGACTCGCACCTGTCCCTGGCGGCCTATCCGCGCTGGGTCACCCTGTTCTTCCTGCACGGCGCGGGTCTGCAGGACCCGCAGGGCCTGCTGCAAGGCACGGGCAGCCAGGTGCGCAGCGTGCGGCTGCAATCTGAAGCCGACCTCGACAAAGCCGAAGTCCGGGCGCTGATCGCCCAGACCCTGCAGGCCCAGGCCGCGGCCTTTGCGGCGGCCGCCCCGCTGACGCTGGTGGTCAAGACCGTGGTGGCGAAACAGCGGCCCCGCAGGCCCAGCTGAAGCCTTCACGCGGCGCTGGCTGCTAGATCAACTCTTCCACCGTCAGCGTGCGGTAGTGCACCCCCAGGGCAGCCCCGCACCCGCGGGCCAGTTCCGCTGCGCTGGCCGCGTGTTCGACACCGCTGACCTTCACCAGCAGCCAGCAGTAACCCTGCTTCGCCAGGGCCAGATAACGTCGCAAGAGGGTGATCTCGTAGCCAAAGCCGGCCAGGTCGCCAGCCTTGCCGACCAGGGCCTGCAGTTCGCTCACGCTGTCGCGTGGCTTGAAGTGCAGCACGGCCTGCGGCGCCCAGCCGGCGCTATGCAGCGCCAGGACCAGCGCATCGGCCTGCGCCTGCGTCGGGAAGCCCAGCATCAGCCAGCCCACGGGCTTGAAGACGCCGAAGGACGTGGGAGCCGCATCGGCGGCCAGCGTGTCGCTCATCTCGTCGGGGGTGGTGGTGGTGCTGGCTTCAGACATGGCGAGTCTCCTGGCCGCGCGGCGCGCAGGCTGCACCCGCATGGTGGCGACAAGCTCGTCCCCGCTCTGTTCGCTGGAGCACCAAGCTGCGCCATCGGTCCCCAGGTCATCACAGCTACCGGCCCACCATCAGCGCCGGCCGCACCCAGGCGTCGAAATCCTCGGCGCTCACCGCACTCAAGCGCAGGGCCGCCTCGCGCAGGCTTTCACCGCTGGCGTGGGCCTGCTTGGCAATCTCGGCGGCGCGGTCGTACCCGATGTGCGGCGCCAGTGCGGTCACCAGCATGAGTGACCGGTTCAGCAGCTCGGTGGCGCGCTCTGTGTCGGCTTCCAGGCCGTCCACACAGTGGGTGGTGAAACTGGCCATGGCGTCAGCCAGCAGCCGCAGGCTGTCCAGCACATTGAAGATGATCAGCGGCTTGTAGGCATTCAGTTCCAGCTGCCCCTGGCTGGCCGCGATGCCCACCGCCACGTCATGACCCATCACCTGGGCGCAGACCATGGTCAGCGCTTCCACCTGCGTCGGGTTGACCTTGCCCGGCATGATGGAACTGCCCGGCTCGTTGGCCGGCAGGCGCAACTCCCCAATGCCGGCACGCGGGCCGCTGCCCATGAAGCGGATGTCGTTGGCGATCTTGTTCAGCGCCACTGCCAGCGTGCGCAAGGCCGCATGCAGGTTGACCAGGGCTTCATGCCCGGCCATGGCCGCAAACAGGTTGGGCGCCACGGTGAAAGGTTCACCCAGCCGCGCCGCCAGGGCCTGCGCCACACGGGCACCAAACTCGGCGTGCGTGTTCAGGCCGGTGCCCACCGCGGTCCCGCCAATGGCCAGCGCCAGCACGTCCGGCAGGCTGCGGTGGATGGCGGCTTCGGCCAGCGCCAGCTGCGCTTCATAGCCACCAAATTCCTGGCCCAGCGTGACGGGCGTGGCGTCCTGCAGATGCGTGCGCCCGGTCTTGACCAGATCCGCAAACTCCGTTGCTTTTCGGCCCAGGGCCAGGCGCAGCGTGCCCAGCGCAGCCAACAGGGCCCGTGTGCGCTGCAGCGCGGCCACATGCATGGCCGTGGGGAAGACGTCGTTGCTGGACTGCCCCAGGTTCACGTCGTCGTTGGGGTGCAGCTTGTGCGTGGCGCCAGGCTCGCTGACCAGCGCCTGCGACGCGAGGCTGGCGATGACCTCGTTGACATTCATGTTGCTCTGCGTGCCCGACCCGGTCTGCCACACCGACAACGGGAACTGGTCGTCGAGTTCGCCCGCCGCCACGCGCGCCGCCGCTGCCGCAATGGCCGCGGCCCTGCCGGTGTCCAGCAGGCCCAGTGCCGCGTTCACCTCGGCCGCCGCACGCTTGATATGGGCCAGCGCGTGCACCAGTTCCATCGGCATGGTCTGCGTGCCTATCGCGAAGAAGCGGCGGCTGCGTTCGGTCTGCGCGCCCCACAGCGCAGCGGCCGGGACTTCGATGGCGCCAAAGCTGTCGGTTTCGACGCGGGTGTGCGTGCGGGTGGGCGTGCGGGTGTCCGTGCGGGTGGGCGGCATGTTCATCGTGAAGTCTCCTGGTCCTGAGCATGAATGCCCGTCAGCAGGCTGCCGCACAGACGGCAGCGCAAATTGTTCCTAAGGTCGGCCAAGGTTTTCACCCACTTTTGAAGGACACACCATGAACCGCACCGCTCTTCTGTTCGCCGCCACCTGGGCCGCGCTGTCGCTCACCGCCTGCGACCGGCCCACCGTCGTCAACGTACCCCCGCCCGCACCGGCACCCGTGCCGGGCCCGCCCGGACCGCAGGGCACGACCGGAACGCAAGGCAACCAGGGCAACGACGGCTTCACCGGGGCCACGGGCAATACCGGCGCAACTGGCAGTACCGGCAGTACTGGCAATACGGGCAACACCGGCAATACAGGCGCCACGGGCAATACCGGTGCGACAGGCTATACCGGCGCAACTGGCAATACCGGCCGGCAGGGCAACACCGGCGCGTCCGGTGATGGCACCACCGTCATCGTGCTGCCGGCGTCGTCGCCCAGCCGTTGAAGTGCCGCGGCGCGCACTTAGGCGCCGCAGCCAGCCGGCACCCCAGGCCCCGGGTCCACCAGGGGCACCAGCGCCAGCAAGGGGTTGATCAGACCCAGCGCCAGCGCACCGGCACCGCGGGCCACTATGCGCCCGCGGTCCAGCCCCACCTCGGGCTTGTCCAGCGTGCCCCTGATGTGGATGGGGCTGCGCAGCGACACCAGGCTGACGACCTTGGTGCGTGGCACCACCGTGAGATCCAGGGTTTCCTGCGCCAGGTTGATCTGGCCGCTGCCGACCAGGGTGTTGACCGCCGTGTCCATCACCAGCGTGCGCGCCTGCATCACACCCTTGGCGACCTGGAAGTCCAGCCGGGCGCAGTTGACGACCACGGTCTGGTCGCCCAGCAGGTTCAGGCGCAGGATCTCCAGCAGGTGCAGCCCCGACTGCTCCATCAACAAACGGCTCACCTGACCCTTACCGGCCACCAGACGGAAGTGCCCGTCGGCCGTGGCCAGCATGCGGCCTATGGACGCACCCTGGCCACGCAGGTCCAGGTCGCCGTCCAGCCGGCCCACCAAGTCCTTTTGCGATTCGGCCGCGGGCAGCAGACGTGCCAACTTCAGGCCAGCCAGTTGAGCGCTGGCCTGCCCGCGCAAGGGCTCCTTGCGCGCGTCGAAGCTGACCTGCGCACGCAGGTCGCCCCCAGCCAGACTGAAGCTCAGCGGGTCCAGGCGCAACAGCCGGTCCTGCAGCAGGATGCGCACCTCCAGCGCGTCCACCCAGCGTGACCGATCGCGCAGCAGGCTTTGCACCTGGAGCTTCACGTCGGCGTCCATGGTCGCCCAGCGTGTGGTGTCCAAAGGCAGGTCGGGCAGCACGCGGGTGCTGGGCGTGGTGTCCTTGCCAACGGCGGGCCCCAGGTCGGCCAGGTCCAGCTGGCGCGAACGCATGCTGCCGCTGAGCACGGGCCGCGCCGCACCCGACTGCACCTGCAGCGTGCCCGCCAGGTCACTGCGCCCCACCAACCCGGTGAAGGGCCCGTAGCGCCAGATCTCGCCCGCGCGCACCAGCCGGCCGCTGCTGCGGTAGGCGGGTGTGGGCGGCAGCGCCACGCCCGTCAGCGTGTACAGCGACGACAGGCTGTCGCCTGACAGTTCCAGCTGCAGGTCCACCGCGCTGAACAGGTGCAGGCCGGTCACCGTGCCGGCCGCCTTCACATGCGTGGGCCCCAGGGTGGCCTGCAGCTGCAGCGGGTAGGGGTGGCTTTCGTCGCGCCAGGCCAGCACCGCACCACCCTGCCCAACGGCTGCGAGTGCCTGGCCGCGGAAACGGCCGCGCACCTTGAAGCGCACGCCGTCTGCAGTGTCGGTGGACAGCGACCCGGGCACCGTCGCAGGCGCGGTGGAGAGGTCCGCCACGATGGCTGTCTGCTCGGCCGCATGGTCGTAGTGGATCTGGCCTTCGTGGATCACGAGGCGGTCCACCGGGACGCGCACCGTCTCGTCGGTCTGCGTGGTGTCCAGCAACCAGTTCTTGCGCCCGCCTGTGGCCTGCTCCAGAAAGACTTGCGGCCGCCACAGCTGCACGTCGGGGAACACCACCCGGCCGCGCAACAGCGCGGGCAGGTCCAGGGTGACCTCCACCCGCTCGGCCTGCACCATCTGCGGCGCCACGGCCCAGGCCGGGTTGGCGAAGCTGACCGACTGGGCGCTGATGCGCGGCCAGGGCCATGAGGGCTGCACGTCCAGGTCACCACCCAGGTGCAACACGCGGCCGGTCTGCCGCAAGGCCCAGCCTTCCAGGGGCGCACGGGCCCAGTTCCAGCCGAAAACGGCAATGACCAGCACAACCAGCAGGGTGAGGGCCACCAGAGCCACCAGCGCGGCGGCCAGCCAGGGCAGCAGGCGCGCGATGCCGCGGGCGCGGTGCCTGCGGTGGGCGTGGCGCGCCTTGTAAGCGCTGTGCGCGTAGTGGATGTGGTGGCTGTGACGAGGCATGGACCGGTGCTGAGCAATCAGGTGACCTGGTGGTGTAGCCCGGAGACGTGCGGCCGTCTGTCCGCTGTCGCACCAAGGCGCGCGCTGTGCACGCCATGAACTGTGCGACAGCGGACAGACAAGCCCGACGACACCGCGCAGACTGCGACCCCTATGCCTCAGCCTGCGGCCTCTGCTCCCCCCACCACCGACACCCCTGCCGGCGCCAGCCTGCAGGCCGGTGCCGACGGTGTCTGGTCCGTGGCGGGGCCTTGGACGCTGCCGGGCCTGCAGGCGCTGACCCAGGCAAGCACCCTGCCCACACCAGACCCCGTGCCCACCGTGCTGGACGGCGCAGCGCTGGTGGCCATGGACAGCGCTGGCGCCTGGGTGCTGCGGCGCTGGTTGCCCAGCGACGCCGCAGCACCCAAGCTGCGCGGCTGGCCCGCGCGTGCAGCGGGCGTGATGCAGCAGGTGCTGGAAGACGCAGGTCAGGCCCCGGCCGAAGCGCCACGCCACACGCTGCTGCAACGCACCGGCCGGCACGCCGTGGCCGCTGCGCAGCAAGCGCAGGGCTACCTGAGCTTCCTGGGCGAACTGGCCGTGGTGGCGGCCGGGCCCTTGCGCGGCAAGGACCGCTGGCGCTGGCGCGCCGTGCTGCATGAAGTGGAGATCGGCGGCCTGCACGCGCTGCCCATCGTGGGCCTGACCTCCTTCCTGCTGGGCGTGGTGGTGGCGTACCAGGGCGCCGACCAGCTGCGCCACTACGGCGCGAACGTGTTTGTGGTGGAACTGGTGGGCTACGCCATGCTGCGCGAATTCGCGCCGCTGATGGTGGCCATCGTGATTGCCGGCCGTTCCGGATCAGCTTACGCGGCGCAGATCGGCACCATGGTCGTGTCCGACGAGATCGACGCGCTGCGCACCATCGGCATGGACCCGCTGCAGCGGCTGGTGCTGCCCAAGCTGGTGGCGATGACCCTGGCGCTGCCCCTGCTCACGGTGTTTGCCGACCTGACGGGCGTGTTCGGTGGCATGGTGATGGCCCGGTCGCAGCTGGACATCGGCTTCACCGAGTTCATCGACCGCTTCGGCCGTGTCATGCAAGGTTCGGCCTTCCTCATCGGCGTGGGCAAGTCGCTGGTCTTCGCCGCCATCATCGCCACGGTGGGCTGCTTCCAGGGCCTGCGCACGGCGGGCAGCGCCGACAGCGTCGGCCGCCAGACCACGCTGGCCGTGGTGCAGGCCATCTTCCTGGTGATCGTGGCCGACGCGGTGTTCTCCGTGGTCTTCAACGTGCTGGGCCTCTGAGATGCCCGAGACCGCAGACTTCGCCGTCGAACTGCAGCAGGTCGGCACCCGCTTCGGCAGCCACGTCGTGCACGAAGGCCTGGACCTGGCCATACGCCGTGGCGAGATCCTGGGCCTGGCGG
This sequence comes from Betaproteobacteria bacterium, assembly GCA_031411215.1. Lineage (GTDB taxonomy): Bacteria > Pseudomonadota > Gammaproteobacteria > Burkholderiales > Burkholderiaceae_C > Rubrivivax. The sequence continues at coordinate 5,874 of JANOAM010000344.1, read as the reverse complement.
GTGGCAGTGGCTCGGGCAAGTCGGTGCTGCTGCGCGAAATGATCGGCCTGCAGCGCCCCAGCACCGGCGTCGTGCGCCTGTTTGGCGAGGACCTGGCCACGCTGGATGCCGCCCAGGTCCAGGCCCTGCGGCGGCGCTGGGGCGTGATGTTCCAGCGTGGCGGGCTCTTCGGTGCGCTGAGCGTGCGCCAGAACGTGGGCCTGCCCTTGCGCGAGCACAGCCTGCTGGACGACACGCTGATCGACCGCATCGCCGAATGGAAACTGGCGCTCACCGGCCTGCCCGCCGACGCGGGCCTCAAGCTACCCGGAGAATTGAGTGGCGGCATGTTGAAGCGTGCGGCTCTGGCTCGGGCCATCGCGCTGGACCCGGAACTGCTGTTCCTGGACGAACCCACCTCGGGCCTGGACCCGGCCAGCGCGGCCGGCGTGGACGAGCTGATCCTGCGCACCCACGCGCTCTTCGGCCCGACCATCGTCATCGTCACCCACGACCTGGATTTGCTGTGGCAGGTCTGCGACCGTGTCGCCGTGCTGGGCGAAGGGCATGTGCTGGCGCTGGGCACGATGAGCGAACTGGCGAAGCACCCGCACGCCATCGTCAGCGCCTACTTCACCGACCACCGCAGCGCACGAACTCACAAGCCCGAGCCTGCGCAACGCGTCGCGGCCTGAACGCCCAGCACCATGGACGACAAAGTCAACTACAGCCTGGTCGGCGCCTTCGTGCTGCTGCTGGGCTCCGCGCTGGTGCTGGGTGTGTTGTGGCTGGCCGCGGGCATGGGCGGCAAGAAGGCGATGGACCCCTACCAGGCGGCCATCGAGGAATCCGTGGCAGGCCTGAACGTGGACGCGCCGGTCAAGTACCTGGGTGTGGACGTGGGCAAGGTCAGCCGCATCGCGGTGGACCGCGAGAACCCCAAGCAGGTGCGCCTGCAGTTCCTGATCGAACGCGGCACGCCGATCAAGCAGGACAGCGTGGCCGTGCTCAAGACCCAGGGCCTCACCGGCATCGCCTATGTCGAGCTGAGCGGTGGCGGCGTTGGCGCCTTGCCGCTGCTGCCCGGCCCGGACGGCGTGCCACCGACCATCCCCTTCAAGCTGTCGCTCAGCGCGCGGCTGGAAAACGTGCTGACGAACGTGCTGGGCAATGTGGACCGTGTGTCGAACAACCTCAACGCCGTGTTCGACGCTGACAACCAGAAGGCGCTGAAGGCCGCGCTGGCCGACGTGGCCGTGCTGGCGCGCACGCTGGCGGGCCAGCAGGGCACGATCCGCGCGGGTCTGCAGGACGCGGCGCGCACGGCCAAGCTGACTGCCAAGGCCGGCGAACAGCTGGGCCCGACGCTAGACCGCGTGGCGCGTGGCGGCCAGGCCGTGGAAGACATGGCCGTGGTGGCCAAGGACGCCAGCAGCCGCGCCGCGCGTGCGGCCGACGCCGCCGCCAGCGGCGTGCAGCGGGTGGGCACCGAGACTTTGCCCGACTTGTCGCGCCTGATGCTGGAAGTGACGGCTCTGTCAACGTCGCTGCGGCGGCTGAGTGAACAGACCACAGGCAACCCGAGCAGCCTGATCACCGGCAACCCGCCGCCGCGCCCCGGGCCCGGAGAAAGTGCACGTCCATGAAAGCGCCTACGAACACGCCCTTGAGCCCGTCCCGCGCACACGCGCAGCTGCTGGCCATGTGCACACTGGTTCTGTTGGCCAGTTGCGGCTCGCTGCTGCCCAAACCGCCGCCAGCGCCGGCACGCCATACGCTGGATGCGTCCCCCGCACCCCGCACGGCCGTCGCGCCCATGCCCGCTGCCAGCGCGCCCGTGCTCATCGTCGCGCAACCGCGTGCGGCGGCGGGCCACGACTCGCGGCGTCTGGTCTACCAACGCCAGCCGCTGGAGTTGGAGGCCTTCGCGTTCCACGAATGGGTGGAGCCGCCGGCCCACCTGCTGGCGCCGCTGCTGGTGCATGCGCTGCAGGAAGGTGGCGGGTTTCGTGCCGTGCTGCTGGCGCCTTCAGCCGCCGCCGGGGGCTGGCTGCTGGAAACCGAATTGATACGCCTGCAGCAGGACTTCAGCACCCAGCCCAGCCAGGTGCAGCTGAGCTTGCGTGCGGTGCTGCTGGACGGCACTACGCGGCAGGTCCTTGCATGGCGGGAATTCGACGCCCGCGTGGCGGCCACCAGTGACGATCCCGTCGCCGGTGTGCAAGCCGCGCAACAGGCGGCGCAGCGGGTGCTGAAGGAGCTCACCGCCTTCTGCGCCAGCGAGCGCCAACGGGCGCTCGTTCGCCCGACCTAGCGCCCGCGTCGCCGGTAGCGTGCCATGAGCGGCGTCACCGACACACCGTGCACGACGATGGAGCTCACCACCACCGCCATCGTCAACGCCACCAGCGTGTCCACATGCGCTGCCGGCAGGCCGTGGTGCACGGCATAACTCAGGTAGTACAGGGACCCGATGCCGCGGATGCCGAACCAGGCGATCAGCCGGCGCTGCACCACCGGCACGCGTGACCCGGCCAGGCCCGCGGCCACGGACAGCGGGCGCACCGCCAGCAGCATCAACGGCACGAACCAGGCCGCGGCGGGCAGCCAGGGCACAGCCCACAGCAGCAGGCCCAGCACCACCACGCCCGCCATTTCGCCGATGCGGTCCAGCTGTTCGTTGAAGTTCAGCACCGCGTGGGCCATGTAGGCGGACGCGTGGCGCGGGTCGGTGGCCAGTTTCTCGGCTTGTTTGGCCTGCGGGTCGTGCAGGGCGGCTTCTATGCGGGTCTCGGCCGCCGCGGTCGCGCGCGCCGTGGGCACCACGCCCAACGCCGCCGCAACACCCTCCTGGGCCGCATGGCGCAGCGCCAGGCCGGCGGCAAACACCGCCAGAAAGCCATAGGCGTGCGCCAGCACCGCAAAGCCATAGGCCAGGCCGATGAGCCCCAACGCCAGGAAGTTTTCGTAGCCGGTGGCTTCCTGGTGGCGGTGCCGCAGGTGCAGCACCAGGCGGCCCAGGCCCGTGCCCAGCACGGCACCGATGGCGATGCCGGCACCCGTGGCCCACAGCACGTCCACCAACATCCAGCGCCAGCCGAAGTCGCCCAGTTCGTGCACACCCAGCAGGCCCAGCCCCAGCATCACCACGGGGAAGGCCGTGCCGTCGTTGAGGCCGCCCTCACCGGTCAGCGCAAAACGCAGGTGGTCGCGGTCGGTGGGGTTGTCCACCTGCACCTCGGTGGCCAGCACCGGGTCGGTGGGCGCCAGGATGCCGCCCAGCAGGACGGCCGCGCCCAGCGGCAGGCCCAGCAGCCACACGCCCGCCGCAGTGATCAGCAGCACCGTGACCAGCATGGACCCCAGCGCCAGGCGCAGCGGCGGGAACCAGCGCCGGTCTGACAGACCGACGCTCATCTTCATGCCCGACGTGAAGAGCGACAGCAGCACGATGACTTCCGTCAGGTGCTCCAGCAGCGCGGCGTGCTGTTTCAGGTCAGGCGCCGCCAGGGCAAAGCCCAGCGGCCCCGCTGCCAGCCCCGCCAGCAGGTAGAGCATGGACGTGCTGACCGGCATGCGCGACAGCACCGACCCGCTGAGCGCCATGCACAGCAGCAGGCCGCCGCCCAGGGCCAGCCAGAGCGCGAAGCTCATCGCGCGGTCATCGGTGGCGCATCAGGCGCCAGCAAGCGCCGGCTCAATCTTCGCCGTAGGGCATGCCGTAGAAGTGATGCACACCGCTGGCCCAGGTCTTGTCCGACATCGCCGGCCAACGGTCCTTGTCGAAGCCGGGAGCGTCCTTCAGCGATTCCTTCAGCACGTTGAGCGTGAAGCGCTTGTTGACCGTGTCCAGCACCAGCGCTGCCCAGGGCACGGCAAAGAGCTTGTCGCCCATGCCCAGCACACCGCCGTAGGACAGCACCGCGTAGGCGACCTTGCCAGACGCCATGTCGATCATGAATTCCTTGATGTCGCCCAGGTCCTGGCCGTCCTTGTTGTAGACGTCGTTGCCCAGCAGGGTGTCGGCACCCATCAGTGCGGGGCCGGGGCCGTCGTTGTTGCGGGAGTACATGCCGAAGTTGTCGCGCGAGACGTAGTTGGTGTCCATGTCGATTCCTGGAGTTGAGGTGTCTGGCGACCATAGGCAGCGCCACGCCCATGGTCTGTGCGGCGGCAAACATGCGGCCTCTGGAATGCGGGCGCAGCCGCCTCAGCCGCGGCCCCAGGCCAGCAGCAGGTTGTTGGCGGGCATGGCCACACGTTCGCGCAACACCAAGCCGGCCTTGGCGGCTTCCTGCGCCACGTCTTCGCGGCGGCGCAGGCCCCAGGCGGGGTTGCGCGCGCGCAGGTCGGCGTCAAAGGACACATTGCCGGGTGAGGTCGCCACACCGTCTTCCAGGTAGGGTCCGTAGGTGATGAGCAGGCCTTGAGCGGACAGGTGGCGCGCGGCACCCTGCATCAGCCCCGCGCAGCAGGCCCAGGGCGCGATGTGGACCATGTTGGCGCAGAAGACCGCGTCCACCTGTGCCGGCACGCCGGCCCATGCAGGCTGCAGCACGTCCAGCTGCGAGGGCGTGCGCACACGCGGCAGCCCCGTGCACCAGGCGCGGATGGACGGCAGCGACCCGGCTTCAAAGTCCGTGGGCAACCAGTCCCAGCCCGGCAGACCGGCGCTGCAGAACGCGGCATGCTGGCCGGTGCCGCTGGCCACTTCCAGCAGCAGCCCGCGGGCCGGCAAGAGGCGCTGCAGTTCGGCCAGGATGGGCGCGCAGTTGCGCTCGGCGGCGGGGCTGTGGCGGCGCGCGTCGCTGTTCATGGGGTGCTCCTGCTGGACGGCCATGGACAATCGTCGCATGGCTGACAAGTTTGAAGAACGCCCCGTCCTGATCGCCGGCGGCGGCATAGGCGGCATGAGCGCCGCACTCACCCTGCACCAGATCGGCGTGCCCTGCGTGGTCCTTGAATCGGTGCCCGAATTGCAAGCGCTGGGCGTGGGCATCAACCTGCAGCCCAATGCCGTGCGCGAACTGTTCGACCTGGGCTTTGACAGCACGCTGCTGGACGGCATAGGCCTGCAGGCCCGCGAATGGGCGCTGGTGGGCCGCAACGGCCAGGAGGTGTATGCAGAACCGCGTGGCCTGCTGGCCGGCTACCGCTGGCCGCAGTACGCGCTGCACCGCGGCCAGCTGCAGATGATGCTGGCCCAGGCCGTGCGTGAGCGGCTGGGCCCCGGCGCGCTGCGCCTGGGCCACAAGGTGGTGGGCTACCGGCAGGACGCTGATGGCGTCACCGCCCTGGTCGACACGCGCGATGGACCCTACAGCGAGCGCGTGGAAGTGGCCGGCTCGCTGCTGGTGGCGGCTGACGGCCTGCACTCCGCCGTGCGCGCGCAGATGCACCCCACGCAGCCGCCCATCCAGTGGGGCGGCGCCATCATGTGGCGCGGCACGACGCCGGGCGTGCCGGTGCGCAGCGGCGCGTCCTTCGTGGGCTTGGGAACGCTGCGCCACCGCGTGGTGCTGTACCCCATCTCACCGCCTGACCCGGCCACGGGCCTGGCCACCATCAACTGGATCGCCGAGATCACGGTGGACAACAAAGGCGGCTGGCGCCAGGGCGACTGGAACCGCCGCGTCGCGCTGGACGAATTCATCCACCACTTTGAAGGCTGGGACTTCGGCTGGCTGGACGTGCCCGCCATGTTGCGCGGTGCCCAGGACGTTTTCGAGTACCCGATGATCGACCGCGACCCCGTGCCCACCTGGGTCGACGGCCGCGTGGCCCTGCTGGGCGACGCGGCGCATGTGATGTTCCCGGTGGGCTCGAACGGCGCCAGCCAGGCCATCGTCGACGCGCGCGTGCTGGGCGCGGCGCTGGTGGCGCACGGCATCGGCG
>JANOAM010000343.1:0-17961 GCA_031411215.1 Betaproteobacteria bacterium | reverse complement strand
ATGGTCTTGGCGGTCGGCGCATCTCTCCCTGACCGACAGATAACCTCGAACACCGCATCGTTGCGCCGGGCGAGAAGCGCACGACGGCCAGGTCGATGCTGGGGAATGCGCCCACCGACGCGCCCGCCTGCCAGCGGTCTGCCGCCTGTTCGAACCGCTGCGCGAGCACCGCAGTGCGCAGCGCCTGGGACAAGGCTGTGTTCATGCGTCAGCCATCATGCGTCAGCGAAGTGGCAGGCCACCTGCCGCCCGCCCAGATCGCGCAGCGCCGGCACCTCGGCGCTGCAGCGCAGCTGAGCCAGCGGACAGCGTGTGTGGAAGGTGCAGCCTCTGGGCGGCGACAAGGGGCTGGGCGTTTCGCCCACCAGCGGGATGCGCGGCCGGCGGTCCGCCTTCCTCAATACCGGCACCGCGCCCAGCAGCGCGCATGTGTAGGGGTGCAGCGGGCTGCCCAGCACCTGCGCCTTCGGCCCCTGTTCCACCGCGCGGCCCAGGTACATGACCATCACGTCGTGCGCCACGTGTTCCACCACGGCCAGGTTGTGGCTGATGAAGACGTAGGCGGTGGCCGTGGCTTCCTGCAGGTCCATGAAGAGGTTGAGGATCTGTGCCTGGATGCTCACGTCCAGCGCCGACGTGGGCTCGTCGGCCACCACGATGCCCGGCTGCAGCATCATGGCCCGTGCCACGGCCACCCGCTGGCGTTGGCCGCCGCTGAACATGTGCGGGTAGCGCGCAGCGTGTTCGGGGCGCAGGCCCACACGTTCGATCATCTGCAGCACACGCTCTTGCCGTTCGCTGGACGACAAGTTGGTGTTGATGACCAGCGGCTCGGCCAGCGCCGCCGCGATGGTCTTGCGCGGGTTGAGGCTGGCGTAGGGGTTCTGGAAGACCATCTGCACACGATGGCGCAGTTGCTTCAGCGCGGCGTCGTCGGCGCCTGCCGCATCGCAGCCGTCGATGCGCAGCGCACCTGCGGTGGGCGGTTCGATCAGCGTCAACTGCCGTGCCAGCGTGCTCTTGCCGCAGCCGGATTCACCCACCACGGCCAGCGTGCGGCCGGGCTGCAGCGTGAAGCTCACGCCGTCCAGCGCCTTCACGGTGGCCGCGGGTTTCAGCAGGCCCTGGCGCACGCGGTAGTGGCGCACCAGGCCTTCGGCTTGCATGACGAAGGTGGTCATGGAGCCACCACCGGAAGACCCACCGGAAAGAAGCAGCGCACCCCATCCACCAGTGCCGGCCGCTCGGCCAGGCAACGCGCCTGCACATGGCTGCAGCGTGGCGCCAGCAGGCAGCCCGTGGGCCGGTCGTCGCGGCCGGGCACGATGCCGGGCAGGGCCGACAGCCGCCGCTTGCCTTCAAGGGATGCGCGGTTGTGTTCGGGCAGCGCGGCCAGCAGCGCATGGGTGTAGGGGTGGCGCGGTGTGTCGAAGAGCGTGTCGACGGACTGCGTCTCCACCACCTGCCCGGCGTACATCACGGCCACGCGCTGGGCCATGGTGGCGACCACCGCCAGGTCATGCGTGATCAGCACCAGGCCCATGCCCTGTTCACGCTGCAGGCGCAGCAGCAGGTCCATCACCTGGGCCTGGATGGTGACGTCCAGCGCCGTGGTGGGTTCGTCGGCGATCAGCAAACGCGGCTCGCAGGCGATGGCCATGGCGATCATCACGCGCTGGTTCATGCCGCCGCTCATCTCGTGAGGGTAGGCGTTGAGGCGTGTCTTGGCGGCTGAGATCTCGACACGCTCGAACAACTCCAGCACACGCTGTTCCAGCGCGGTACCGCGCAGGCCCAGGTGAATGCGCAGCACCTCGCGCACCTGGTTGCCCACGGTGTGGCTGGGGTTCAGGCTGTTCAGTGCGTCCTGGAAGACCATGGCCACGTCCTTGCCGATGAGCTTGCGGCGCTGCGCGGCCGTCATCGTCGGCAGGTCCTGGCCGTCGAAGCGCAACGCGTCAGCGCTGACGATGCCGGGCGCGTCGATCAGCCCCATCAAGGCCATCATGGACACGCTCTTGCCGGAGCCGCTTTCGCCGACGATGCCCAGCAGTTCACCGGCGGCCACGTCCAGGTCCACACCGTCCACGGCGGTGAAGCCGTTGAACGTGACGCGCAGGTTGCGGACCTCCAGCAAACTCATGAGGCCGACCTCAGCTTGGGGTCCAGCGCGTCGCGCAGACCGTCGCCCATCAGGTTTACGGACAGCACGGTGATCAGGATCGTCAGCCCCGGCAAGGTCACCACCCAGGGTGCGCGTTCGATGTAGTCGCGCGCGGCGCTGAGCATGCTGCCCCACTCGGGCAGCGGCGGCTGCACGCCCAGACCCAAAAAACCCAACGCCGCCGTTTCCAGGATGGCCGAGCTGAAGCTGAGCGTCGCGGACACGATCACCGGCGCCAGACAGTTGGGCAGCACGGTGTCGAACATCAGCCGTGCCGTGCCGGCACCGGCCAAGCGGCTGGCGGTGACGTAGTCGCGGCCCATCTCGGCCAGTGCCGAGCCGCGCACCAGCCGCACGTAGCCCGGCAGCGCACCGATGGCGATGGCGATCACGGTGTTGAAGAGCCCCGGCCCCAGGATGGTGATGACGCCTATGGCCAGCAGCAGCCCGGGCAGGGCCAGCAGCACGTCCATCACACGCATCACCACTGGTGCGAGCCAACGCGGGTGGAAGGCTGCCAGCAGGCCCAGCACGACACCGGGCAGCAGGGCCAGCAGCACGGAAGCCAGCCCGATCATCAGCGACACACGCGCGCCGAACAGCAGCCGGCTCAGCAGGCAGCGGCCCAGTTCGTCCGTGCCCAGCGGGAATTGCGCCAGGCCGCTGGCCTGCCAGGCGGGTGGCGTGAGCATGTGGTCGCGGAACTGCTGCACCGGGTCGTGCGGTGCCAGCCACGGTGCCAGCAGTGCGGCCCCCACCACGGCCGCAAAGACCAGCAGCGCGATGAAGGCACCGCGGTTGGCCATGAAGGCTTTCACTTGGCCTGCCCTCGCAGGCGAGGGTTCACCACGCCATAGAGCAGGTCCACGACCAGGTTGACGCCAATGAAGATCAGCGCGGAGATCAGGATGCCGGCCTGCACCACGGGGTAGTCGCGCCGCGCGATGGCGTCGATCAGCCACTTGCCGATGCCGGGCCAGGAGAAGATGGTTTCCGTCAGCACCGCGCCGCCCAAGAGGCTGCCCACCTGCAGGCCCAGCACGGTGAGGATGGGGATCAGCGCGTTGCGCAGGCCGTGGTGGATGACCACACGCGCCGGTGCCAGGCCCTTGGCACGTGCTGTGCGCATGTAGTCCTCGCGCAGCACCTCCAGCATGGCGCTGCGTGTCATGCGTGCGATCACGGCCATGGGGATGGTGCCCAGCACCGTGGCCGGCAGCACCAGGTGCTGCAGCGCCGACCACCACGCTCCCGCTTCGTCGGACAAGGCCGCGTCAATGAGCATGAAGCCGCTGACAAAGGGCACGTCGTATTCAATGGCGATGCGGCCGCTGACAGGCGTGAGTTCCAGCCCCACGCTGAAGGTCATGATGAGGACCAGACCCCACCAGAACACCGGCATGCTGTTGCCCACGGTGGCGGTGGCCATCACCAATTGGTCGAACCAGGAGCCGCGCTTGAGCGCCGCTGCCACACCCAGCGGCAGGCCCAGGATGAGCGCCAGCAGCAGCGCCGTGCCGGCCAGTTCCACCGTGGCGGGGAACAGCAGCTTGAATTCATCCGCCACCGGTTCGCGTGTGACCAGGCTCTTGCCCAGGTCGCCGTGCGCCAGCTGCAGCAGGTACTGCGCGTACTGCGTGGGCAGCGGCTGGTCCAGGCCCATCTGCTTCATCAGCGCGGCATGCTGGGACGGGTCCAGGCGGCGTTCGCCGACCATGATCTCGATCGGGTCGCCGGGGATCAGCCGGATCAGCGCAAAGGCCACCAGCGTGACACCCAGCAGCGTGGGCACCAGCGTGGCGACTTTCTTCAGCAACAGTCTGAACATGCGCGGCCGACTCTACCCAAGTGAGCTACCCAAGTGAAAAGGGGCCCCGTGGGGCCCCGTGCGTGCGGTGCGCAGCGATCAGAAGAACTTGTAGTCCACGCTGACCACGAAGCTGCGGCCACGCGGGTCGGCCACACGCGGTTCCCAGCTGCTGCCGGAACCGGTGTTGGTGTCGTAGCTGTTGGCAAACGGCGGGTCGGTGTTCATCAGGTTCTTCACGCCCAGGATGATGGACGTGTTCTTGATGCCCGTGTACTGCAGGCTGGCGTGGTACAGCGTGTAGGGCGCGACCAGCGGGCTGTAGTTGGGCGTGGTCGCCGCAGCTGCGCCGCTGGCCACACCCGGCGGCACATAACCGGCATAACCCGTGGAGTGCTGTTGGCGCAGCGTGGTGGTCCAGTCGCCGTCGGTCAGCGCCACGAAGGCGGTGTGCTTCCAGCGCAGGCCCAGTTCACTGCTGCGTGTGAACACGCCCACTTCGCTGTTGCCAAAGTTTGCGCTGTTGACCAGACGCGACTTCTTTTCCAGCAGGTAGCTGCCGTCCAGGCCGGCGTTCAGGGTGGCGGCGCCGGCCTTGGCGCTGCCGCGCAGGGTCAGCTCCAGGCCCTTGGTGCGTGTCTCACCGGCGTTGATCCAGCTGGTGTCGATGAAGGTCACCGCGTTGGTGGTCGGGTTGCGCAGGAAGCGGTTGGCAAACAGCGCGTAGTTCAGGATGAATCCGTTGCTGCCGGTGACGCCCAGCGACTGGATCGTGCCCTTGCGTGCAATGGACCACCAGTCCAGCGTGGCGCTGAATTCGCGTATGGGCTGCCACAGCACGCCGACGTTGGCCATCTTGGACTTCTCGGGCTGCAGGTCAGGCACACCACCAAACAGCGTGTTGAAGGTGATGGCTGCGCAGCCAGCCGTCGCGCTCACCACGCCGCTGGGACAGGTGGCGGGGTCGGGCACGCCGGCACCCGTGTAGGGCGAGTCGGTCTTGCCGTTGTAGAGCTGGTTGAAGGTGGGCACGCGGAAGCCGGTGCTGTAGGACGCGCGCACGCCCAGGCTGTCCAGCGGCGTGAACTTCAGCGACACCTTGGGGTTGGTGGTGCCGCCGAAGCCGGTGTATTCGTCATGCCGCACCGACAGGTTCAGTTCCAGGCTCTTGACGACGGGCAGCACCACTTCGCTGAACACGGCCTTCACGTCCCGCTTGACGCCGTTCAGCGCGTTGGTGTTGTCCAAGGGCGCGTTGAAGATCCAGGTGTTGATGTCGTTGGTGTTGACGCCGGTGTTGCCGTTGAACTTGTACTTCTCCTGGCGGAAGTCCACACCCACCGCGGCCAGGGCGTCGCCGCCCGGCAGCTTGAACACCGGACCCGAGGTGGTGAAGTCCACCTGCGAGGTGGTGTACTTGCCGCCATAGAGTGACGTGCCACGTGCGGAGATGGCTTCCAGCGCGGCCATGGCGGCTGGCGTCTGCTGTTCGCCGTTCAGCAGGAAGGGGTTCAGCACGCCGGTGTTGATGAGGTTGGCCAGGCCCACGAAGTTGTGGAAGCCGCTGCCCAGCACGGACTTGCTCTTGCTGTAGGCCTGCGACGCACCCGCGCGGTAGTCCCAGTTGCCCAGCCAAGGCAGCGTGCCTTCCAGGCCCAGCAGCACACGCCCGGTGTCGGTTTCGGTTTCAAATTCACGCGGGCCGCAGGCCATGCAGCGCCAGCGGAAGGTCATGGGCAGGCCGTTGTTGACGGCCAGGTTGGGGAAGGTGGCCACCAGTGCGTTGAAGACCCGCGAATAACCCGCGCCGGTGCTGGGGTAGGCCAGGTTGCGGAAGGGGTTTGGGACGGTGGTGAGGTTGGGCAGCGTGACGGTCGATGTGGACGACGCGCTGCTGATCTGGTTTTCCGAGAACAGCTTGTTGGACTCCGACTTGCCCATCAGCCATTCGGCCGTCAGCAGGTGGTCCTTGCCCAGCTTGAAACTGCCGCGGGTGACGAGGTTGGTGTTGCGCACCGGCTGCTGGATGACCGCAGCCTTGCCGGTGTCATAGGCGCAGCCGAATTGCGAAGCGGGTGCGGCGGCGGCTGAATTCCACAGCGTCTCTGCATAAGGGCCCATGCCCGGCTGCGATGCACAGCCGGCCTGGCCCGGCAGGTCCAGTGTGTTCACGCTGTTCAGCGTGGCGCCGTTGTAGATGGGACCGGCGCCGTTGTTGGCGCCGCCCGGACGCGTCAGCACGTTGGGAATCGTGGCCGCCGCGGTGCTGGCCAGGAACAGCGTGGCGTAGGGCGTGCCGCGGGTGTCGGGCGACAGTCCGCGGTCGGCCTGGAAGCTGTTGACGAAGTTGCGTTGGCTGCCGTCCAGGCGCTTGGCTTCGGTGACGGACAGCGTGGCCAGCACGTTGTAGCCGTCGTTGTCCAGGTTGCCCAGGCCGCCCACCAGTGACCCGCGGTAGACGTCACCACCCTTCTGCTGGGTCTTGTCCACCGAGCCGGCTGCGCGCAGGCCGGTGAAGTTGCTGCGCAGGATGAAGTTGATGACACCGCCCACGGCGTCCGTGCCGTAGATGGACGAGGCGCCGTCCTTGAGGATCTCGATGCGGTCCACCGCGGCCATGGGGATCTGGTTCAGGTCGACCACACCGCCGTTCAGGCCGTGGGCCGCGACGCGGCGGCCGTTCAACAGGATCAGCGTCGCGTTGGCGCCCTGGTTGCGCAGGTTGGCGCTGGTGCTGCCGTTGTTGCCACGGGCCTGGCCGGAGACGACGTCGGCATTGCTGGCCAGGTTGTCCATGCCGTTGCCGTTGCTGGACAGCGTGGCGATCAGCTGTTCCGCGTTGACGATGCCCTGGCGCTCCAGTTCGATGCGCGAGATCACCTGGATGGGCAGCGCGCTTTCATCGGCGATGCGCTTGATGCTGGAGCCGGTGATGACGACACGCTGCTGGTCTTGAGCCAGCGCGTGGCTGGCCAGACCCAACAGGGCCAGGCTGCCGACGAGGGTGAGTAGCTTCATGGGCGATGTTCCTCAGTGTTGGTGTTGTCCGCTCAGTGTTGACGCACGCCGGCCCGCCGGCCCATACGGGTTAACCAACGTTCGCGGCGCGCTGGCAACAGCGTTCCTGCAGGTGAGTGCCAGCACAATGCATGCCATGACGGAACCGCGTTCCATGACGCCGTGGCGCTGGATACCGCCGCTGTACTTCGCCCAGGGCCTGCCCTATGTGGTGGTGATGACGCTGGCCGTCGTGCTCTACAAGAACCTGGGCCTGGGCAACACCGACATTGCGCTCTACACCAGCTGGCTTTACTTGCCCTGGGTGATCAAGCCGCTGTGGGGTCCGCTGGTGGACCTGCTGGGCAGCAAGCGGCGCTGGATCGTCGGCCTGCAACTGCTGCTGGGTGCGGCCTTCGCGATGGTCGCACTCACCTTGCCCGGACCGAAGTTCCTGCAGATGACGTTGGCGGTGTTCTGGTTGATGGCGTTTGCATCCGCCACGCATGACATCGCCGCCGACGGCTTCTACATGCTGGCTTTGCCGCAGCGGTCGCAGGCCGCGTTTGTGGGCGTGCGCAGCACCTTCTACCGCCTGGCCATGCTGGGCGGGCAGGGTGGGCTGGTCTACCTGGCGGGTTGGTTGGCCGAACGCCAAGGCAGCGCGGTGGCGGGCTGGGTCGGTGTGTTCTGGTTGCTGTCGGCCCTGTTTGTGGCCGTGGCCTTGTGGCACCTGTGGGCCTTGCCCCGGCCTGTGGCCGATGTGCCGGCGCCGCGCGAAGCGGCTTTCTGGGCCGACTTCTTCAAGGTCTTTGCGGCCTTCTTCAGGAAGACGGACATCCTGCGCATCCTGGCCTTCCTGCTGCTGTACCGTTTTGCCGAAGCGCAGCTGCTGAAGCTGGTGACGCCCTTTCTGCTGGACACACGCGAGCTCGGTGGTCTGGGCCTGAAGACGCAGGACGTGGGCATCGCCTACGGCACGGTGGGCGTGGCCGCGCTGACGCTGGGGGGCTTGCTGGGCGGCTGGGTGATTTCACGGGCGGGCCTGAAGCGCACGCTGTGGCCGTTGATGGTGTGCATGCACGCGCCCAACCTGCTCTTCGTGTGGCTGGCCGCCACACAGCCGCAGAGCGTGGAGCTGGTGAGCGCGGCGCTGGCGGTGGAGCAGTTCGGCTACGGCTTCGGCTTCACCGCCTACATGGTGTTCATGTTGATGGTGGCCGGCGGCGCCGATGGCAGTGCACTGCACAAGACCGCGCACTACGCGCTGTGCACCGGCTTCATGGCCCTGGGCATGATGCTGCCCGGCATGTGGGCCGGCTGGCTGCAGGGCCAGCTGGGCTACACGGCGTTCTTCATCTGGGGCTGCGTGGCGACGCTGCCTTCGTTTGTGGCCGCGGCCTTGGTGCGCATAGACCCGGCGTTTGGACGCCGGGTCGAGTAGCCGACTACCGCTTGTTCAGCATCCCGCCGAGGATGCCGGCGAGCGCGCCCAGGTCAGGTTGACCACCCGCGTTGCCCTGGCCACCCAGCAGCCCACCCAGGATGCCGCCCAGGTCGCCATGCGGCACCTGACCTTGTGGCGTGAGCTTGTCCACCAGCTGCGGCAGCACCTGCGTCAGCTGGCCCAGCAGATCGCCCTGGTTCAGACCCAGCTGGTTGGCCATGTTGCTGACCGTGTCGCTGCCCAGCACACCGCCCAGCTGGTCGGCCGAGATGGGGTGGTTCTGACCCGTGCCTATCCATGAGGCGGCCACTTCGCCCAGGCCGCTTTGCTGCATCTTGTTGACCAGGCCGGCAAGCCCGCCCAGCCCACCACCTTGTGCGCCCCCCTGGCCCAGCATGCCGATGACGGCACCCAGCAGGTCGGCACCGCCGCCGGCGCTATTGACAGCACCCCCACCTTGATTGGAAGACCCCAAGGCACCCATGACGGCATCGAGCAGACCCATGTGTTTTCTCCTGGCGTGACGCCGTTTGTGACGCCGTTTGTGACGCCGTTCGTGGCGCGGATTGTGGAAGCACGGCAGTGTGGGCCACAAGCCCTTGTACAACCCCGTGCTGGCGGATGGGGACAGGTTCAGGACAGTGCCAGCCAGGACAGCACGGCCAGCGGCGCGGTGTCGGCGCGCAGCACACGCGGGCCCAGCGCCACGGGCAGGAAGCCGGCGCGGCGCGCAGCGGTTTCTTCGTCGGCCGTGAAGCCACCTTCGGGGCCGCTGAGCGTGACCAGTGCATGGGCCGGCGACGGCAGCGCGGCCGGCGGCAGAGCGCCATCGGCCAGGCTCAACAGCCAGCGTGTACCGCCCGGCGGCTGAGCCAGCCAAGCTTGCAGTTCACGCACCGGTTCGACCACCGGCAGCACGGCGCGGCCACATTGTTCGCAGGCCGCCTGCGCCACCGCCTGCCAGTGCACCCGCTTGCGTTCCGCACGTTCGCCATGCAGGCGCAGCACCGATCGTTCGGCGTGCAGCGGCTGTATGCAGGCCACGCCCAGTTCGGTGGCCTTTTCCACCAGCGTGTCCATGCGTTCGTTGGCGGGCATGGCCAGCGCCAGGGTCACGGGCAGCGGCAGTTCGCGCTGCACCACCTGCGGTGCGCCCACGTGCACGCTGACGCTGCTGCGTGTCACGGCCAGCACCTCGGCGGCCCAGTCGGCGCCGCCGCCGTCGAACAGCGTCAGCATCTGCCCGGGCTGCACACGCCGCACCATGGCATGGCGCGCCGCGCCATCGGGCAGCGCCATCTGGGCGCCCTGCACCAGGGGCGTTTGCACGTACAGGCGCATGCTCAGCCTGCTCGCAGCACGGGCTCGGCAGCCAGCGCCAGCGCGGCGAGTGCTGCGTCCTGCCCACCGGCGGCCGACATCATCAGGCCCACGGGCAGTTCACCCGCGTCGTGGCAGGGCAGCGTGAAGGCGCAGCCGTCCAGAAAGTTGATGGGGAAGGTGTTGCGCAGCAGCAGGCCATTGGCTTTGAAGAAGGCGTCGTCACTGTCGACGAGCGGCGCCATCTCCGGCGCCACGATGGGCGCCGTGGGGCAGACCAGCGCATCAAAGCCCTGCAGCCGCTGCTGCATGCGGCTGATCCAGTCCGCACGGCGGCGCAGGATGTGGATGTAGTCGGCCGCGCTGATGCCGTCACCCAGCGCCACACGCAGGGCCACACGCTGGTCGAACCGTTCACGCTGCGTGCGCAGGTTTTCGCGGTGCGTGGCAAAGGCTTCGATGGCCGACAGGCCGCCGGGTGCGTTGATCTGCCCCACTTCCGCCAGTTCGGCCAGTGGTTGTTCGACGACCACTGCGCCGGCCGCGGACAGCCGCGACAGCGCTCGTTCGAAGGCACGCGCCACGGTGGCGTCCAGCGCATCCAGCATCACCGTGCGTGGCAGCAGCAACCGCGCGCCGGCCAGGCTGCGCGGGGCCACGGCCAGCGGCGTGCCGGCCAGCACGCCGTCCACCAGCAGGCAGTCGGCCACGCTGCGCGACATGCTGCACACGGTGTCCAACGTGGTCGACAGCGGGAAGGCGCCTGCCAACGGCGTGCGCCGCTGCGTGTTCTTGAAACCCACCAGCCCACACAGCGCGGCCGGGATGCGGATGGAGCCACCGGTGTCCGACCCCAAACCCGCCACCGCCAGGCCCAGCGCCACCGACACGGCAGCGCCCGATGAAGACCCGCCCGGCACCCGCGCCACGGCCGCGTCGCAAGGGTTGCGCGGTGTGCCCCGGTGCGGGTTGATGCCCACACCAGAGAACGCGAACTCGCTCATGTTCGTGAGGCCCGTGATGGCCGCGCCGGCAGCGCGCAAGCGCGCCACGGCGGGTGCGTCCTGCGTGGCCACGGCGCGGCCTTCGCGCAGCACGGAGCCGGCCAGGGTCGTGCGGCCGGCCACGTCGTACAGGTCCTTGATCGTGACCGGCAGGCCGGCCAGCGGCGGCAGAGGTTCACCGCGCGCTGCCTGTGCATCGGCCACGCGCGCGGCGGCCAGAGCCTGGCCGTCAAAGCGGGTGGTGAAGACCTGGGCGGCGGCGGCTTCGCCCATGCGGGCCTGCACGTCAAGCAGCAGCGCATCGTGTGCGCCAGGGGTGGTGAGCTGCGCGCGCAACTCGGCGATGGAGGGCAGCAGGTTCATGCGGCCATTCTCTTTCACGCGCGGGCCGCGCTGGGCCGGGACAGGTTCTACGCGCTGTCGCGCAACTCCCGGCGCAGCACTTTGCCCACGGCGGTGGTCGGCAGCACGGGCCGGAACTCCACCACCTTGGGCCGTTTGTAGCCGGCCAGGTGCACGGCGCAGTGCGCACGCACGTCGGCTTCGCTGGGCACGGCGCTGCTGGGGTCGGTCTTCACCAGGATCAGTTTCACGGCCTCGCCGGCCATGTCGTCGTGCATGGCCACCGCCGCACAGGACTCCACGCCGGGCAGCTGGGAAACAATGGACTCGATTTCGTTGGGGTAGACGTTGAAGCCGCTGACGAAGATCAGGTCCTTCTTGCGGTCCACCAGGCGCAGGCCGCCGTCTTCACCCAGCTGGCCGATGTCGCCGGTGCGCAGGTAGCCGTCGGCCGTCATCACACGGGCGGTGTCGTCGGGCCGCTGCCAGTAGCCGGCCATCACCTGCGGGCCACGCACCGCGATTTCGCCCAGCGTGCCCGCAGGCACGCGGCGGCCTTCGTCGTCGATCAGTTGCACGTCGGTGCCCGGCAGCGGCAGGCCCAGGTGCGGGCTGAATTCGGTGGCCGTGACCGGGTTGCAGGTGACCGCGGGCCCGGCTTCGGACAGGCCATAACCCTGGCAGATGGGCACACCCGTCTTCAGCAGCCACAGCAGCGCCGTGGACGCTTCAACCGCCGTGGCGCCGCCCACGGCCAGGCGCAGGCTGCTCCAGTCCACGCGGTCCACGTCTTCATGCTCGGCCACGCTCTGGAACAGCGCATTGACGCCGGCAAAACAGTGCAGGCGGTGGCGTGCCAGCACCTTCAGCATGCCTGCCGTGTCCTGCGGGTTGGGTATCAACACGGTGCAGCCGCCCAGGTGCAGGCCCATCAGCAGCACCAGCGTGAAGCCGTAGATGTGGTGCAGCGGCAGCGCGCCCACCAGGGTCAGGGTCTCCTCTTCGGGCAGGTGCTGGAGCGCCGGTGCGTTCCAGGCCTCGGCCTGCAGCAGGTTGGCCACCAGGTTGCGGTGCAGCAGCACCGCGCCGCGGCTCAGGCCCGTGGTGCCGCCGGTGTACTGCAGTGCGGCCAGGTCGTCCGGGCCCAGCGGCACGGGGCTCAACGTCTTCTGGCGGCCCTGGTCCAGAGCCGTGGTGAAGCCCACAGCACCGCGGATCTGCCAGGCCGCCACCGCGCGCTTCACGTGGCGCAGCCAGTGGTTGACCAGCGTGCCCTTCAGGTGCCCCAGCAAATCGCCCAGCGACACGACGACCACGGTGCGCAGCGCCACCGTGCCGCTGTCCACCGCAGCCTGCACCGCGGCGGCGGCGGTTTCGATGGTGATGCACATGCGCGCGCCGCTGTCGCGCAGGCGGTGCTGCAGTTCCGCTTGCGGCAGGTCGGTGCTGAGGTTGACGACCACGCCGCCCGCGCGCAGCACGCCCAGCACGGCCACGGGCAGGGGCAGCACGTTGGGCAGCAGCAGGGCCACACGGTCACCGCGCGCCAGGCCTTGTGATTGCAGCCAAGCGGCCAGCGCCAGGGACAGGTCGTCCAACTGGGCGTAGCTCAGGTTGCGGCCCATGCAGGTGAAGGCGCGGCGGTCGTGGTGACGCGCCAGGCTGTGCGCCAGCAACGCCACCAGGGAAGGGTGCGTGTCGGTTCTGACTTGCGACGGCATGCCTGCCGGGTATTGCCTGAGCCAGAGCGGGTCCATCACTGCCTAGTAGTCACTGCTTGGTATCCACTGCCTTGTATCCACTGCCTGGTACTGCCTTACTTGATTCTGACAGCCGACCTCCCGGCCGCTATCAGGGCAAGCCTGAGGCCAGCGGCGCCTTCCGTCACAGCGCCGGGTGGGCCCAGCCCGTACGATGCCCGCGCCATGAACCCCGGTCCTGAACCCGCCCCGCCGCCAGGTCGCCCACGTTGGGATCTGCGCCTGTTGGGTGGCATGGAAGCCGTTGCGGCCATAGGGGGTGGCGGCCAGCGCATCGACCATTTCCCTTCGCGCGCGGTGGCCGTCCTGCTGGCTCGCCTGGCGCTCGCGCCGGACCGCGCCCATGCGCGCGAAGAACTGGTGGAACTGCTGTGGCCCGGTGTGGCGCCGGATGTCGGCCGCAACCGGCTGCGCCAGACCCTGTCCACCTTGAAGAGCCTGCTGGAGCCGTCTGGTGATGCGGCCGGCGCGGTGCTGCGCGCGGACCGCCTGCATGTGCGCGTGCTGCCCGGCGCCCTGGACTGCGACGCCCGCCGCTTTGAGGCCCTGGCCCGTGCGGGCCAGGCAGCCGCCGCACGGGCCTTGTACGGCGGCGATCTGATGCCCGGCTTCTACGATGACTGGGTCGTCGACGAACGGCGGCGCCTGGCCGCCCTGCAGGAGCAACTGGCCGCGGTGCCACCCGCCCTGTCTGGCGGACCTGCCGGACGTGCAGCTTCAGAGCCCGCAGCCGAGCAGCCTGCAGCACCACGCCTGCCCGGCTACCTGACACGACTGTTCGGTGCCGAGCCCGTCACCACGCTGCTGCAGACCCTGGTGCCCGCGCAGCGCCTGGTCACCTTGCTTGGCCCAGGTGGCAGCGGCAAGACCCGGTTGGCCGTGGAAACCGCGTCCGCGCTGCGTCTGGTCCCCAAGCTCTTTGATGCAGTGGCCTTCGTGCCGCTGGTGAACTGCGTGAACGCCCTGCAGGTGGCCGATGCCGTCGCGGCCGCGCTGCCCCTGCCAGGCAGCGCGGGCCCTGACAAGAGCCAGGACAAGGCCAAGCTCGCGGACCGCCTGGTCAACGCCTTGGGTGACCGCCGGGCCCTGCTGGTGCTGGACAACATGGAACAGCTCACAGGCCAGGCCGAGCCGCTGCTGGCCGACTGGCTGGCGCAGTTGCCGGGGCTGCACCTGCTGGTGACCTCCAGGCACGCGCTGGAGATCGACGGCGAACGCTGCGTGCAGATCGAGCCGCTGCCGCTGCCCGGGCCCGACGACAGCCTTGCGGACGCCGCGCACAACCCGGCCGTGGCGCTGTTCGTGGACCGTGCCCGCGCGGCGCGTGCCGACTTCCACCTGGGTGCGCGCAACCAGACCGACATCGTGGCCCTGGTGGGTGTGCTGGAAGGCATGCCGCTGGCCATTGAGCTGGCGGCAGCACGTATCCGCAGCTTTTCGCTGCGCGACATGCTGCAGCGCCTGCAGACACCACCGGCCACAGCAGGCGCCACGCCGGGCCTGGACCTGCTGTCGCGCAGCGGCCCGCGGGCCGGGCTGGATGCACGCCATGCGTCCATGCAGCACACCATCGCGGCCGGCCTTGCTGCCTTCGGCCACGTCCGCAGCCGTCACCAGTGCGTCGGGCAGGTCGCGCAGCGCCAGCAGCGCAGCCGGTGGCACACCCCGGAAGTGCGGCTCAAACGCTTCGCTGAAGGAATACACGTTGCGCTGGTCGGTGTCCTCCACGCAGAAGCTCTGCATGGTGGCCACCACCACAACGGCATGCGCGTCAAAGTCCTGCGGCGACAGTGTGGCCACGGCGTCCAGGTCGCAGACGCGCACGCCTTCGCCGCAGGCCTGGGCCAGCGCGGTGTGAAACGGGTGGCCTGGCGTGGCCAGCGCAGCCAGCGTCTGCGTGCGGATGGTGTCGCTGGGCACCAGCCACAGCGCCAGCGGCTGGGCCGTGCGGGGAGGCCATTCGCGCTGCAGCCGGCCCACGGCATGCGCACCCAGCAGCGTCTTGCGGCCGCCGGTGGAAATGCGCAGGCACACACAAGGCGTTTCGCCGAAGGGTTCGGTGTTGTAGCCGTAGCCGGTTTCGCGTTCAAAGGCGCTGCGCGCGCCGTGCAGGCTGGCGCTGCGCAGGTACTTTTCCAGGGCTTCCAGGGCTTGGCGCTGGTAGCGCTTCAGTTCAAATGTGGCCATCAGAACCCCTGCGCCTTGGCGTAGGCCTTGTAAGCCAGGCGCACTTCTTCGTCGACGTTTTCGGCGGCTTTCACAAGGCTGGTGACCACTGCCGCCGTGGCGTTGAGCGGCTCGCCGTCGTATTCGGCCTTGTTGCGCATCACGTGTGCCTGGCTCAGCACCGCCTTGGCCGCAGTGGCGGCGGGCAGCAACTGGTCAGCCAAGTCAAACAGCAATTGCCGGTGCCCGGCGCCGCTGCCGGTGCGCAGGCCACGCATCTTCAGCGCGGCCGTCAGCAGTGCATGGCTGGCGCCATAGGCGGCGTTGAAACGGCCCAGCGCCGAAACCCCGGCGTGGCGTGCGTCTGCCAGCTGGTCGCGGGCATTGGCCAGGTGCTGTTGCAGTTCAGCCGGCGTGGCGGCGTGTGCGGTCAGCAGCCCGCGCTGGCGCAGGTTGTCCAAGTTCTTGTCCAAGTGCTCTTGCGATGTCATCGTCTTCTCCCGTCAGGGCCATGCGGGGCCGCTGCAGCAAGTCGGCCACGAACACGTTGCCTTCGCGTGCGAGTTGCGCCAGTTCGACCCGCCCGTACATGACCGGGTTCACGGGCCGCCCCAGCAGGCTGGCGGCCTGGGTGCAGGCTGCCAGCAGTTCAGCGTAGTCGCAGGTGCCCACCACGCACACGTCCACGTCGCTGCTGGCTGTGCCGGGGCCACGCGCCAGGGACCCGAATACAAAGGCCAGCTCGATGCCGGCCACCTTGGCCAGTGCCTGGCGCAGCACGTCGCCCAGCCCGGCCGTCTTGCGGGCGATGCTGGCCAGTTCTTCAAACACCGGGCTGCCGGTGTGGGCGCTGAACACGCGGCGGTTGCCGTCCGGCCGTTCGGTCACCAGCCCGGCACCCACCAGCAACGCCATTTCCTTGGCCATCATGGCGGGCGACACGCCCGCCAGCCGGGCCAGTTCACGCAGGTGCACACCCTGGCCCGGCCGTGTGAACAGCACGCCGATGGCGGCCTTCTTGGTGTGCGAAAACAGTGCGTCGGCCAGGCTGGTGGGGGCGGGGCGGGGCATGGTTGAAGTGTCCACCATGGGTTTACATTCGTCAACCTATGGTGGTCGATTTGGGCGAGCGCCCGTCAGCGTGGCACTGCGTGGGGCAGTTGCTTGAAAGTGATGCTTTCCTGCGCCAAGCGGGCTTCTCCCAGCCTGCAAGCTTCGCCGTAGATGACTTTCGGGCCGGCGTGCCAGCAAGCTTGACGCAGCACGTCCAGCAAGGGCGTGGTCAGCACGTTTCCGCTGGCCGGGCGCTTGTCGCCCAGCATGCCGTTGAACAGCAGGTCGTGGGCCAGGCCTTCGTGCACGCCGAGCAGGGCGTGCCGGTGGCCAGCGCGGCCAGCGCGGTGCGGGTTTCGCGCAGCCAGATGAAGCGGGCCAGGTCGGCAAAACGCACGTCGGGGTGGATGTCGCCTTGCGGGATCCCTGTTAAAGAAATTCGTAACAGGCTTTCGTTTGAAGGAGGACTTCCCAGCCAATGAAAGAAACCGGCGCTGCGGCCGGTTTCGTGGGTGGGCGTCAAAGGCGCGTTACTCGACTGCCTTGACCATGTCTTCAACGACCTTCTTGGCGTCACCGAACACCATCATGGTCTTGTCCATGTAGAACAGCTCGTTGTCCAGGCCGGCGTAGCCGCTGGCCATGGAGCGCTTGTTCACGATCACGGTCTTGGCCTTGTAGGCCTCCAGAATCGGCATGCCGTAGATGGCGCTGCCCTTCACATGCGCGGCGGGGTTCACCACGTCGTTGGCGCCCAGGATGATGGCCACGTCGACCTGGCCGAATTCGCCGTTGATGTCTTCCATCTCGAAGACCTGGTCGTACGGCACCTCGGCTTCGGCCAGCAGCACGTTCATGTGGCCGGGCATGCGGCCGGCCACCGGGTGGATGGCGTACTTGACGCTGATGCCCTTGGCCGTGAGCTTGGCCGCCAGTTCCTTCACCGCGTGCTGTGCGCGCGCCACCGCCAGGCCGTAGCCGGGCACGATGACCACGGTTTCCGCATTGCCCAGCACGAAGGCCGCGTCGTCGGCGCTGCCGCTCTTGACGCTGCGCGCCGCACCACCGCCTGCTGCGGCCGGGCCGCCTGCTTCACCGCCAAAACCACCGCCGATGACGTTGAAGAACGACCGGTTCATGGCCTTGCACATGATGTAGCTCAGGATCGCGCCCGAACTGCCCACCAGGCTGCCGGCAATGATCAGCATGCTGTTGTTCAGGCTGAAGCCGATGCCTGCCGCCGCCCAGCCGGAGTAGCTGTTCAGCATGCTCACCACCACCGGCATGTCGGCGCCGCCGATGGGGATGATCAGCGTCACGCCCAGCACGAAGCCCAGCAGGATCACGATCACGAAGGCGTGCTGGTAGCCCTGCAGGAAGAACACCGCACAGCCCCACAGCGCCAGCAGGCCCAATGCGAGGTTGACCTTGTGCTGGCCAGGAAAGGTCACCGGCGCGCCCTGGAAGAGGCGGAACTTGTACTTGCCACTCAGCTTGCCGAAGGCGATGACAGAACCGGTGAAGGTGACCGCGCCGATGAACGCACCCAAGGCCAGTTCGATGCGGTTGCCACCCGGGATGCTGCCGCCCTTGGTGGTGATGCCGAAAGCCCAGGGCTCGGCCACCGCGGCCACGGCGATGAACACCGCGGCCAGGCCGATCATGCTGTGGAAGAAGGCCACCAGCTCGGGCATCTTGGTCATCTCGACGCGCTTGGCCATCACCGCGCCAATGCCACCGCCCACCACCAGGCCGACGATGACCCAGACCATGCCCTGGGCCCGCGTCTGGCCCATGTCGGCCGACAGCTTGACGATCAGCGCTGCGGTCGTCAGCACCGCGATCAGCATGCCGATCATGCCGAACAGGTTGCCGCGTATGGAGGTCGTCGGGTGGCTCAG
>JANOAM010000342.1:0-4541 GCA_031411215.1 Betaproteobacteria bacterium | reverse complement strand
GAACCCGCGGCCATAGGCGCGGGCCAGCGGCGTGATCACGACCTGCGCGCCGCTGTCGGGCAAGGGCAGGAAAGGCGCCAGCTCCAGCGTGCCCTGCACCCAGGCGGTGAAGCCGGACAAGGTGAAGTGGCCCTGCTGCGCTGCGGCCCACGCCTGCGACATAGGCGCGGCGCCGGGCAAACGCAAGGCGGAGGCGACCTGATCGGTGGCGGCGTCGGCTGAGCGTTGCGTCAGCCAGGCCGTTGCCAGCCTCTGCTGCCATTGCGCCAGTGTCAGCACCGTGGGTTCGGAGAGCGGAGCCAGCCAGGCCTGGGCTTTTTCCCACAGCTGCAGGCCAGCCTCCCGCGTGGGCACATGGCGCCGGCCGCGCCAGAGGGCTTCCAGCGCGTCCACCGCGGCAGGGTCTGCGGCGTGCCAGGTCTTCAGCCACTCCAGCCTTGCATCGGGACCGGCACTGCGGCTCGCAGCGCGCAGCAGGGCCATCAGCGAGGCAGCGGCCGGTGTGGTGGCCAGCACCCATCCGGTTTCGTCGACCAGCGGCACCTTCAGGCGCTGCAAGAGTGCCACGACGCGGCGCGCCAGCTCGCGGTCCAGCGCGACCAGACCGATACGGGTACGGCCTTGGCGCAACGCATCCAGCACCTCCAGTGCGGCGGCCTGGGCCTCGGCTTCGAAGTCCTCACAGACCCAGCGTGTGACCCGCCCTCCGGCGGGCAGCAGCGAAAACGGCGTGTCTGCTGCTGGGTCGGCCACGATGCGCAGGGCCGGTGCCGCGCCGCCGCCGGCCAGCGCTTCAGCCGCGGCGTCATGCCCACCCAGGCGCACCAGCAGCCAGGCACCGGGCTGGTGCCCGTGCAGGCGCTCGGCCGCAGCGTCTTCGGCCGCGTGCGCCCATTCCAGCGCCAATTGCAGAAGACCCGCTTCGGCAGAAGCCACCGCGCCACCCAGATGCAGCACCTCGCGTGCCTGCGCCCAGAAGCCATCGCGCTGTGACGGGGGGCGGTCCAGCGCGGCCTGCCGCAAGACTTGTGCGGCTTCCCCCGTGCGCGCCACCAAGCCGTCAAAACCGGCCGGATCCTCACGCAGCCAGCGCTGGGCCCAGGCCTGGGTCAGCAGCAACGCACGCGCTGACAGGCGGTCCAGCACCACGTCGCCCGTGCAGCCCCCCGGCGGCGGCACTGCGGGTGGGCCCAGGGACGCCGACAGCGTCAGCGCCGTCTCCACCCGCGGCTGCCAACCGCCCAGCGCGGCGAAGGCTTCGCGGGCCGGGTTGAGCAGGGCCGCAAAGGGCAACAGCAGCACGGCGTCGCGCGCCAGCAGGTCTTTTTGCAGCAGCCAGGCCTGGGCCTCGCGCGCCAGCAAGGGCCACAATTCCTCGGCCTGCCAGCCCTCTGGCAAGCTGATTTGTTCTATGGCAGCCATAGGTGGATTGCGGCGGTGCTCCGGGGCGTGCGCGGGGGGCTTGTGTCAGAATCATTGTGCATTGCACCCAGCGCACAGCGCCTCACCAAGAGCGTGTCCGCACGCGGAGTTTCCCGATGAGCAGCGAACTGATCACACACGTCACCGACGCCTCCTTCGACAGCGATGTCCTGAAGTCCGACACGCCCGTGCTGGTGGATTACTGGGCCGAGTGGTGCGGCCCTTGCAAGATGATTGCGCCCATCCTGGACGAAGCGTCCAAGGACTACGGCGGCAAGTTGCGCATCGCCAAGATGAACGTCGACGAGAACCGCGACGTGCCGGCCAAGTTCGGCATCCGCGGCATCCCGACGCTGATGTTGTTCAAGGGCGGAGAGCTCGCCGCGACCAAGGTTGGCGCGCTGTCCAAGGCTCAACTGACCGCTTTCCTCGACGGTCATCTATAATCTTCGTCAACGCGGGTTGAAGTCTTCCCACAAGGAAGTAGCCCGCGTCTGACCCGCCACCGTGCGCCGCCCCTCCCGGCCTGTTGATCAGGCCGGTGTAGTGCAGGGCAAAAGGCACGGTCTCGGCGCCAATTCACCCGGTCCCTGTTGCCAAGCCTCGCACGCTGCGTGCGAGCCCCGGCACACCCGCTGCAGCGGTCCCCGCGCAGCTCAAGCCTGAGGCCCCCTCATGCACTTGTCCGAACTCAAAGCCCAGCACGTCTCCGAACTGCTCAAGATGGGCGAGGAACTGGAGATCGAAAACGTCCAGCGCCTGCGCAAGCAGGAACTGATGTTCGCGATCATGAAGAAGCGCGCCAAGGCCGGCGAGCAGGTCTTCGGCGACGGCGTGCTGGAAGTGCTGCCTGACGGCTTTGGCTTCCTGCGCAGCATCGAAGCCAGCTACATGGCCAGCACGGACGACATCTACCTGTCGCCCAGCCAGATCCGCCGCTTCAACCTGCACACCGGCGACATGGTCGAAGGTGAAGTCAGGGTGCCGAAGGACGGTGAACGCTACTTCGCGCTGGTCAAGGTGGACCGCGTCAACGGCCTCACGCCGGAGGAGAGCAAGCACAAGATCATGTTCGAGAACTTGACGCCCTTGTTCCCCACGGAACCGTTCAAGCTGGAGCGTGACATCAAGGCCGAAGAGAACATCACCAGCCGCATCATCGACCTCATTGCGCCCATCGGCAAAGGCCAGCGCGCCTTGCTGGTGGCGCAGCCCAAGACGGGCAAGACGGTGATGATGAAACACATCGCCCACGCACTGGTGGCCAACCACCCCGAAATCCACCTGATCGTGCTGCTGGTCGACGAGCGGCCCGAAGAAGTGACGGAAATGGTCCGCGGTGTGCGCGGCGAGGTCATCTCCTCCACCTTCGACGAACCCGCCGCACGCCACGTGCAGGTGGCGGAAATGGTGATCGAACGCGCCAAGCGCCTGGTCGAACTGAAGAAGGACGTGGTGATCCTGCTGGACAGCATCACCCGCCTGGCCCGTGCCTACAACAACGTGCTGCCTTCCAGTGGCAAGGTGCTGACCGGCGGCGTGGACGCCAACGCGCTGCAGCGCCCCAAGCGATTCTTTGGCGCTGCGCGCAACGTGGAAGAAGGCGGCAGCCTGACCATCATCGGCACCGCGCTGATCGACACCGGGTCCAAGATGGACGAGGTGATCTACGAAGAATTCAAGGGCACGGGCAACTGCGAGATCCACCTGGACCGCCGCATGGCCGAAAAGCGTGTCTACCCGTCCATCCTGATCAACAAGAGTGGCACGCGGCGCGAAGAACTGCTGCTGAAGCCGGAGATCCTGCAGAAGACCTGGATCCTGCGCAAGCTGCTCTACAACATGGACGAGATCGAGTCGATGGAGTTCGTGCTGGAAAAGATGAAGCAGAGCAAGAACAACCTGGACTTCTTCGACATGATGCGCCGGGGCGGCTGACCACGCCTGAGGCTATAATGCTGGGTTTTCCAGCCCACCCGGGCAAGTGCGTCTGGCGACTGCGTTCCATCGCAAGCAAGTTGCCGCCAGTACGTGGCTCCCCAACGACACGAGGTTTTCCATGCGCGACGGCATTCACCCCAACTACCGCGAAGTCTGCTTTCAGGACCTGAGCAACGGCTTCACCTTCGTGACGCGCTCCTGCGCGCCCACCAAGGAAAAGATCACACACGAAGGCCGCGAGCTGCCGCTGATCAAGCTGGAAACCACCAGCGAGTCGCACCCGTTCTACACGGGCACCCAGAAGAGCATCGACAACCTGGGCGGCCACGTCGAGAAGTTCCGCAACAAGTTCGCCCGCTTCAAGAAGTGAGCGCAGTGCCCTTGGTGGCACCCGCGGATAAGGCAGCTCCGGCTGCCTTTTTTCATGGCGCCTGACTTCACGGCCTCATTTGGCATCATCGCCCTGTGAACAGCCCCCGCCCTGCCCTTGTCACCCAACGCGGCGCGCGGCGCCTGCCGCGGCTACCGCTGTTCCTGCTGTGTGCGGCCTACCTGCTGCCGGGTCTCTTTGTGCGCGACCCCTGGCGCAATGCCGATGTCAATGCCTTCGGCATCATGGCCGCCATGGCCGACGGCCGCACATCCTGGTGGGCGCCGATGCTGGGCAGCGTGCCTGCAGACGCCGCGCTGGTGCCACATTGGCTGGGCGCCGGCTTCATCCTGCTGGGCCGCGGCTGGCTGGACCCGGCGCTGGCCGCACGCCTGCCCTTCGCCCTGCTGCTGGCGCTGACTCTGGGCCTGGTTTGGTACAGCACCTACCTGCTGGCCAGGACTGAAGCCGCACAGCCCGTGGCCTTTGCCTTTGGTGGCGAGGCCGACCCGGTGGCCTATGCACGCGCCATGGCAGATGGTGGCCTGCTGGCGCTGATGGCCACGCTGGGCCTGCTGCAACTGGGCCACGAGACCACACCGGAACTGGCCCAGCTCTTTGCGATGTCGCTGGTGCTCTACGGCCTGGCGGCTGCGCCCTTCCGGCAGTGGCGGTCGCGCATGGCCATCGTGGCAGGACTGCCTTTGTTGGCGGCTTGCGGCGCGCCGTCCATGGCCCTGGTGGTCGGCGTCGGCGGCTGGCTGGTCTGCCTGCTGTCGCGGCAAGACGTGGTGCGGACATTCTCCCG
>JANOAM010000341.1:0-10842 GCA_031411215.1 Betaproteobacteria bacterium | reverse complement strand
ACCTGTCGAACATCATCTGGGCGATGATCCTGATCCCCGGCCTGGTCATCATCGGCGGGGCGCTGAAGTCAAGGCTGAGCCGTAGCGCTTGACCAAGCTTCCCGCCGCGGATCCGGCTCGCCGGGCCGCTGGCGGACGGCCTCCTCGGGGGGTAGCGAGCGTTAGCGAGCTTGGGGGCTCAAGGACATGCCGCAATGACCTGCGCCACCGCTGCGGTGAGCTTCTTGCCGTAGGGCACGTGAAGGAACTCGTTGGGGCCGTGGGCGTTGCTCTTGGGGCCTAGCACGCCGCAGACCATCATTTGCGCCTTGGGGAAGCCCTTGCCCAGCATGCTCATGAGCGGAATCGTGCCGCCCTGGCCGATGTAGCCCACCGGCGCGCCGAAGTGCGCGTTGGACGCCGCATTCAGTGAATTCTCCAGCCAGGGCGCCAGGTCCGGCGCGTTCCAGCCGGTGGCGCCCAAAGCGCCGGCACGGCCATCGGCGTGGAAAGTGACCTTGGCGTTGTAGGGCGCGTTGTCTTCCAGCAGCGCCTTCAGCTTCAGCGACGCTTCGTTGCCATCCACCAGCGGCGGCAGGCGCAGGCTCAGCTTGAAGGCCGTGTAGGGACGCAGCACGTTGCCGGCATTGCCCAGGTCCGGGAACCCGTCCACACCCGTGACGCTGAGCGTGGGCCGCCAAGTGCGGTTGAGCAGCGCCTGCACCGGGTCGGTGGTGGTGGGCAGCGTGGCGCCGCCGTCGGCACCACAAGCCCAGGGGAAGCGCTTCCAGACCTCGTCCTTCAGGATCGCGGCCGTGGTCTGCGTCTGTTCCACACGCGACGACGGGATTTCGCAGTGGAAGCTCTCCGGCAGCAGGCGCCCCGTGCCGCTGTCTTCCAGCCGGTCCAGCACGTGGCGCAGGATGCGGAAACTGCTGGGCACCACACCGCTGCTGTCGCCGCTGTGGATGCCTTCGCTGAGGATCTCCACCTTCAGCACACCGCTGACCATGCCGCGCAGGCTGGTGGTGAGCCACAGTTGGTCGTAGTTGCCGGCGCCGCTGTCCAGGCACACCACCAGGCCGACGTTGCCCAGGCGGCCCTTCAACACGTCCAGGTAGGCGGGCAGGTCGGGGCTGCCGCTTTCTTCGCAAGCTTCGATCAGGCCGACGCAGCGCGGGCGCGGGATGCCTTGCTGGTCCAGCGCTTCGATGGCGGTGATGGCGGCGTAGACCGCATAGCCGTCGTCGGCACCGCCACGGCCGTAGAGCAGGCCGTTTTCGTACTTGGGCGTCCAGGGGCCCAGGTCACGTCGCCAGCCGTTGAATTCAGGCTGCTTGTCCAGGTGGCCGTACAGCAGCACGGTGTCGCCCGCTTCGGGCTTGGTCGCCGGGATGTCGAAGAAGATCAGCGGCGTGCGGCCTTCCAGGCGGATCACTTCCAGCGTCAGGCCGGCGACCTTGCGGCCTTCGACCCAGGTGGCGGCGTCGCGCACCACGCGGTCCAGCAGGCCATGTTCGGACCACTGGGCGTCGAACATGGGGCTCTTGGCCGGCACGGCGATGTAGTCGGTGAGCGCAGGCACGATGCGCTGGTCCCAGGCCTCGTCGGCATAGGCTGAAAGTGCCGCGACTTCGGCGGTGCGGGTGGGTGCGTTCATGGGCGCTCCTGCAGCGGAAAGCGTTGAAGCCAGTCAGTGAGGCGGGTCAGCACCTGGGCACGTTCGGGCTCGTTGAAGATCTCGTGGAACAGGCCGGGGTAGTCCTGCGTCGTGAGCGCGGATTGTGGCGCCGCAGCGGCAAAACGTGCACTGCCGGCAGGCGCCACGCAGCGGTCGGCACCGGCCCACAGCAGCAGCGTGGGCAGAGTCCATTTCGGCGCGCGGGCGATGACCTGCTCGCCCGCATCGACGATGAAGCGCACCAGGCGCGGCGCTACACGGTCGTGCACCAGCGGGTCGTCCACATAGGCCTTGACCACGTCGGGGTCGCGGCTGATCCAGGCGGGCTTCAGGCCGTTGCCCAGGCCCAGGTTGGGCGCAATGGGGCCCAGCACGGACAACAAGAACTTCTGAAAGCCGTTCATGCCCGGGTCCAGCGCAGGGGATGACATCACCAGCGCGTCCAGCGGGCGGAACCAGGGTGCGGGCATCTTGGCGAAGCCTTCCGCCACGAAACGCCCGGCGATCAGCCCGCCCATGCTGTGGCCCAGCAGCACCTGCGCACCACCAGGCCAACGGGTGCGGAGGTGGTCGTGCACCAGTGCCACGTCGGCCAGCATGGCGTGGCTATCGGCCAGTCGGCCGCGCTTGCCGCTGCTTTCGCCGTGGCCCCGCAAGTCATGACCGGCGACGTGCCACCCCGCCGCATTGAGCGCGGCGGCCACATGGGTGTAGCGTCCGCTGTGTTCACCCAGGCCGTGCACCAGTTGCACCGTGCCGCGCACAGCACCGGCGGCGGGCCACAGCCTCAGCTTCAGCGCCAGGCCATCCAGAGTCGTCAGCGTTTCCATGGCGCTGATTCCACCATGCGCGCCGCTATGCTGGGCCCCATGGAAAACGCCCACATCCCCAACGATTTCTTTGCCGTCACCACGCCCGCACCCGGTGTGGCCCACCTGGAGCTGAACCGGCCCGAACGGCTCAACACGTTGGCCCCGGCTTTCTTCCCCGCCCTGCGCGACACCGTGCTGGCGCTGAATGCCGCGGGCCAGACACGCGCGCTGGTGATCTCGTCCACTGGCAAGCATTTCAGCGCCGGCATGGCACTGGACGTGTTTGCCGACGACGACCTGGGCCTGACCACCCGCACATCGCGCGGCCGCCTGGCCTTCCAGGACCACCTGCGCCAGCTGATGCGCTGCTTCGATGTGCTGGAAGAGGCGCGTTTCCCCGTCATCGCCGCCATCCAGGGCGGCTGTGTGGGCGGCGCGCTGGACCTGGCCGCTGCCTGCGACCTGCGTGTGTGCAGCGCCGACGCCTTCTTCACCGTGCAAGAAATCCACATCGGCATGGCGGCCGACCTGGGCATCCTGCAACGCCTGCCCAAACTCGTGGCGCCGGGTGTGGCCAAGGAGATGGCCTACCTGGGCGAGCGCCTGGGCGCCGAGCGGGCGCTGGCGGTCGGCCTGGTCAGTGCCGTGCTGCCGGATGCCACCGCCACGGTCGACAAGGCGCTGGCCATGGCACAGGCCATCGCGGCCAAGTCGCCGCTGGCCATTGCCGGCAGCAAGGCCGCGCTGAACTACGCCGTGGACCACCCCACGGCGGAAGCGCTGTCGCAGATGACCCTGCTGCAAAGCGCCATCTTCGATCTGGATGAGATGGCCGTGGCGATCACCGCATGGAAGGCGAAGTCGCAAGCCGACTTTGAGGCGCTGGATGCGGTGAAACCCGTTTGACCGCGGGCTCACCCCAGCCCGGGCGCACGAGATCACGCCTGGACGGTCGCCAGGCGTGAGGCGCCTTCCAGCGCCACGCGGCCTGGCCAGCCCGAGCCGCTACCAGGCGTAGTTGGCCGACAGCGCGCCGAAGTTGACGCCGCCGTAGGACTCGCTGCGGGTGCGACCCAAGGCCGGAGCCACCGTCCAGCGCGGGCTCAAGGTGATCGCCGCCTTGAGCTGCGCGGTGTGCACCGTGCCCGGTGTGTCGAGCACGTGGTCGCCGGTGTACTCGGCAGTCAGCGCCACGCTTTCGAAGCGGTAAGTGGCACCGACCTGCACACTGCGGCTCAGCGCCGCTTCATCGCGGTTCACCGCCGATTCGCGCGTGGACAGGGCGCGCGCCAGCAGCGTGCGGTTTCCGAGCAGGCCGCTGATGATGCCGCCTGAGCCGTTGGACGGACCGTTCTGCAAGGTCACCACCTGGTAGTGGTAGCGCGTGAAGCCGGCATACAGGTTGGCATTGGCGCCCAGCTTGACGCCCCCGTGCAGCCCCAGCCCGCCGCCCTTGACGGTCTGCACCACGGGCACCGTGGCCGTGCCCCCCTGGCCGTCAGGCGCGCTGATCGTGCCTTGCTGGCGCGCGTCGCGCACGCTGCCGTCCAGCCCTATGTTGAACAGGTCGCCCTGCCAGTCCAGTGTGGTGGACCCGTCTGACTGCCGGAACGCTTGACCATCAGATCGATGAGAGGCATTCAGGGCCGCTTGCCAGCCGGCGCCGATGTACCCCATGCCGCCATTGAAGAAGGCCGGTCGGTGCGAGGCGGCGTCTTGTTCGCTGCGCGTTTGACCGCCCCCCAGCTGCACCCACCAGCGTTCGCCTATGGGCAGGGACAGGGTGCTCTGCAGAGCGCGGTTGTGCTTGGCATCGGCCTGAGCGCTGGCACTGATGAATCGCATGCCGGCATTCGGGGCCGCAGCGTCCTGGGCGTCAGCGGTGCTGGCTGTGGCCGCAGCGACTGCGCCGAGGGCAATGAGGCTGAGAGGTCTGAGGATGCGGATGTTCATGGCGTGTGAAATGATTTTTGGACAGGCAGGGCCGGATGCGACAGCCGCGTGGCTGCCAGGCCCGCCTTGCGACGGGCCTGGCGGCCGGTCAGCGGCTGACGCTGGCGTCGCCGGAAGCCGAGGCGTTGACCGGGCGGCCTTCGCGAGAGACACGGCCAGCCCCGGACGCTGAAGCCGTGCTGCGACGCGTGCTGGCGTCTGCGGCAGCGCTGCCTTCGCCAGAAGTGGCCGTCGGACTGGCCGCCGCGCTGGGCGTGGTGGCGGGCGTGGCGGCGGGCGTGGGCGCAGGCTTGGCCGCGGTCTGCGTCGCTGCAGCGCCCTGGGACGCCGTGCTGGCCTGCGTGCCGCTCACGGTCTGAGCCGAAGCGGCGCTGCCGGTCGTCGACACATTGCGTGCGCCGTTCAGCGCGCCAGCCTTGGCATCTGCAGCCGTGTCGGCGGCCCCACCCTTGGCTTCACGGGCTTGGTCCGCGGCGTCATGCGCCTTGTCGGTCACGCGTGGCAACAGTTTGCCATCCCGGGTGGCCGTGGCGGCGCCCTGGCCGGAGAGGTCAACGCCACGCGGGCCGATGGCGCCGCCAAGGCTGCCCGAGCCGCCCAACAAGCCGGCGTGGGCGCTGCCCGCCATCAGGCAGGCCGACAGCACGGACAGGGACAGAGAGGAACGGATGCTGAATCGTTGCTGGTTCATGGTGATGCTCCTTGGAAGGGTTGAGAGGCTCGGCCTTTCCGAACCTCTTACGCATCACAACGAGCCCTGGCCGCAGATCCATCCCGGCCAGCTTGTAACAGTCTGTTCAGCGACGCTGCTCGCTGACATGGTCAGGTGGCGTCCTCGCGGACTCACCCACCAGGCCGTGGCCAAAGACCACATCGCGCCCCGGCTTGCCCAGGTCCACCGCCGCACCCACCAGACGCGCCAGTGCCGCGGCGGCGGCTTGCGGCTGGGCCTGCGGTAACGCGTCAGCCAGCAGCCCTGCCACGATGGGGGCCGCGTACGACGTGCCGCGCGCCGTGCCATAGCCCCCGCCGGGGCGTGCCACGGCCAGTTCCGCGCCCGGCGCGGTGAACATCACCTGCGGGCCCTGCGCGGCCTCCGGCAGCGCGCGGCGCGCCGGTGTGATGCCGCTGACCCCGACCACCCCGGCATAGGCCGCGGGGTACAGGGGGGGTGCAGCGGGTCCGTCGTTGCCGACGGCGGCCACGATGAGATGGCCCCGGCGTGTCACCACCTGGGTTGCTTTCTCCAGCAGCGCGTTGGGAGGGCCGACCAGGCTGATGTTGATCACCGGCACGCGCTCGCGCACCATCCAGGCCAGGGCGCGGGCGACCTCTTCGGCCGAGCCCCCAGCAGGCTGGTCGCAATAGACGTCAGCCGCATACAGCGCAGCGCCCGGCTGCAGACCTGCAAAGCCGCGGTCGCGGCCCACCAGCAGCGAGGCCACGGCCGTGCCATGCGCGCTGGCGTGTTCCTGGCCGCTGCAACCCCAGGTCTCGATGCGCGCCTGCGCGAACGCCGGGTGGCGACGGTCCACACCCCCGTCCACCAGACCCACGCGGTGCGTGGGATCGGTTCTGGATGAAGGCCCCGGTGGGGCTTGCGACGCGTATGGGTCGGCGTCTGGCGGCTGACCGCTGCGCAGATAGAGGTGGTTGAAGTCCACCGTGGCGGCGGCGTCCAGCCGGCGCAGCCGCTCGGCCGCCTGCGCCGTGCCCAGGCCCGCGGGCGGGCGCAACGCCAACTGGCGGATCTCCAGCTCCGGCAGGTTCTGTTCGCGCAGCACCACAAAGCCCTGTTCCAGTGCCGTTTGCAGCGCCTGCGCCGCTGGTGACAACCAGACCAGCTCGCTGCTGCGCATCAAGTGGCCGGCGGGGTCGGCCTCGATGAGATCGGGATAGCGCCTCAACAGGTCGCGCACGGTAGCGGCGCGGGATTCCTGCGGCGCCACCACCCGGTTCACGGTCTCCGTCACCGCCGGCAGCGGCAGCCGCTGCACGCTGGGTACGTTGATCTGCGGCAAGCGCAACTGCGCCAGCGCCGGGCCGGCCGCGCACAGCGCCAAAACGCCCAGCCAGGCAGCGGCGCAGCGTGCGCTTGGTCGCCGTGGCGTGGAAAGAACGTCAGACTTGCTCATACCTTGTCCAGCATAACGAGCGGGCCATGGAAGAAAATCCATGGCTCAACCGTTGTACCCCTTGTCGATGGCGGAATCTTCACCGGACGTGCGCATTCAGATTGCGGCTTTGTTGCCGCGGCTGCGGCGTTTCGGCCGCACGCTGGCACGGACCCGCGAAGACGCCGACGACCTGGTGCAGATGGCGGTGGAAAAGGCCCTGTTGCGCACCGACCAGTGGACGCCTGGAACGCGTCTGGACAGTTGGATGTTTCGCACCATGCAGACCACCTGGATTGATGAGATCCGCGCACGTGAACGCCGCGGGCAGACCTTTGTGCCCGAGGAAGAAGGCGAGCACGTGGGCGTGTCGAGCAACGATGCACAGGTGGACGCGCTGGCCGTGCGCAAGGCGGTCGCCCAGCTGGGCGACGAGCAGCGCGCCGTGGTCGGTCTGGTGTTGGTGGAGGGCCTGGCCTACCAGGAGGCGGCCGACGTGCTGGGCATACCCGTGGGGACGCTGACCAGCCGTTTGTCACGTGCCCGCGAAGCCCTGCAGGTGATGCTGGGAGGTGCCCCATGAACTGGACCGACGAGGACCTGATGGCCCATGCCGATGGCGAAGGAAACGCCGCGGCGCGTGCCACGCTGGAGGCGGCATTGCGCGACGACCCCGGCCTGCGGGCGCGCTGGTCGGCGCTGACGGCGCAGCGCCGGCGCGTATCGGCGGCCTTCGCCGGGGTGCTGGACGAGCCTGTGCCTGACCGTCTCACCGCGCTGCTCGACGCGCCTGCGGCTGCGCCGGTGCTCTCCAGTGCGTCCGTGGTGGATTTGGCAGTGGCCCGCACGCAGCGGGACAGCCGGCGCAGCCTGGGCTGGGCGCAATGGGGCGGCTTGGCCGCCAGCCTGGCCCTGGGGCTGGTGCTGGGCTTGCAGATGGCGCCGCGCGGCGATGGCCTGCTGACCGAAACGGACGGTCAGGTGGTGGCCGGCGCACGGCTGGCTCAGGCGCTGGGTGGCCAGCTGGCGGGCGTCGGCAGCACCGGCGGTGGCCTGCAGGTCCAGATCAGCTTCGTGGACAAGGGCGGCCGCTACTGCCGGACCTTCAGCACCGACCGCGTGGCCGGAATGGCCTGCCGCGAGGGCTCGCAATGGGCCGTGCAGGCCACCATGGGCACCGAGCCTGCCGCAACGGGGACGGCCATGCGCCAGGCGGGTACGGCCTTGCCCAAGGCCTTGCTGGAGGCCGTGGACGCTCGCATTGCGGGGGACGCCTTGTCAGCCGCGCAGGAACGCGCCGCACGTGATCGCGGCTGGAGCCGCTAGCCGGCCAGGACCGGCGGCCGTCAAAGACTGAAGCCGTAGTCGATGATCAGCGGCGCATGGTCCGAAAAGCGCTGGTCCAGAAAGATCGACTCCTTCTGCGCTGTGGCCGCCAGGGCCGGCGTGGCCAGGTGGTAGTCGATCCGCCAGCCCACGTTCTTGGCCCAGGCCTGGCCGCGGCTGCTCCACCAGGTGTACTGGTCTGGGTGGGGGTTGAGCGTGCGGAAGACATCGACCAGGCCACCTTCGGTCAGCAGCCGGGTCATCCAGGCGCGCTCTTCGGGCGTGAAGCCGCTGTTCTTCTGGTTGCTGCGCCAGTTCCGGAGGTCGATCTCCTTGTGGGCGATATTCACATCGGCCATCAGGATGAACTCGCGCTCGGCCCTCAGCTTCATCAGGTGCGGGAACATCTGGCCCAGGAAGCGGAACTTGGCCGCCTGGCGGTCCTCACCACTGCTGCCGCTGGGGAAGTAACAACTGATGATGCTGAGTTTGCGTTTGGCGGTGTCGAAACGTGTCTCCACCCAGCGGCCTTCGGCGTCGAACTCCTCGCTGCCAAAGCCCCTGAGGACCGCGCTGGGGTCCTTCCGGCTGTAAAGCCCCACGCCGCTGTAGCCCTTCTTCTGCGCAAAGTGGAAGTGGCCCTCCGCACCGCCCAAGCTGGTGAGCGTCCCGTCCAGGTCTGAGGACTGGGCCTTGACCTCCTGCACCCCCATACAATCTGCCGACGCGCTTTCGGCCCATTCCACAAAGCCCTTCCTCGCCGCTGAACGGATGCCATTGAGGTTGAGCGTGACAAGCCTGAAAGCCAAAGCGTCTCCCTGAAGAACAAGATGAGCAGCAACACCACCACGCCGCTGGCGCAGGAGTTCGTGCAATTCGCGGTGCAGGCCGGCGTGCTGCGCTTTGGTGAATTCAAGACCAAGGCCGGGCGTCTGTCGCCCTACTTCTTCAATGCCGGTCTGTTCGACGACGGCTCCAAGCTGGGCCTGCTGGCGGGATTCTATGCACGCCGTTTGCTGCAAGGCGACGTGGCTTTCGACATGCTTTTCGGCCCCGCCTACAAGGGCATCACGCTGGCCTCGGCCGTGGCGGTGGAACTCGCCCGCCAGGGCCGCAACGTGCCATTCGCGTACAACCGCAAGGAAGCGAAAGACCATGGCGAAGGCGGCACCCTGGTCGGCGCACCGGTGCGCGGCCGCGTTCTCATCATTGACGACGTCATCTCCGCAGGAACCTCGGTGCGCGAATCCATCACCATGATCCAGAACGCTGGCGCCACGCCCTGCGGTGTGGCCATTGCGTTGGACCGTCAGGAAAAAGCGACCGAAGGCGGCCGCGACGCCGACCACAGCGCCGTGCAGTTCGTGACACGCGAACTCGGCTTGCCGGTGGCCGCCATTGCCACGCTGACCGACCTGCTGGCCTACCTGCACGGCACGGCCGGCGCCGAACTGGCCGCCCACGCCGCGCCGGTGCAGGCCTACCGCGACCGCTACGGCGTCTGAGCTTGATGGCCCACACGCTTGCGCTCTTTCTGCTGGCATTCGCTGCCGCGGCGGGTGGTGCAGTCAGTGCCGCGCGTGCAGCCGGCCCCGCACCCGGCGGCGGCATCTACACCTGCACCGACGAAAAGGGCCGCCGCCTGACGGCCGACAGGCCGATCGCGGATTGTTCCCACAAGGAACAGCAGCTGCTCAACCGCGACGGCTCGCTGCGCGCCGTGGTGCCCGCCACGCTGACCGCGGAAGAGCGTGCCGACAAGGAAGCCCGCGAACGTGCGGCTGCGGAAGCCCGCGCCGCGCAGGCCGACGCCGTGCGTCGCGACCGCAACCTGACCGCGCGCTACCCCGACGAAGCCACCCACCAGCGCGCCCGCGAAGCCGCCTTGGACACCGTGCGGCTGGCCATCAAGGCCACCGAGATCCGCCTGCGTGAACTGCAGGCTGAGCGCAAACCGCTGCAGGAAGAAGCCGAGTTCTACCAGGGCAAGACGCTGCCGCCCAAGCTGCGCGCGGCCATCGAGGCCAATGACGCGTCAGCGGACGCACAGCGCAGCGCCAGTGCCACCCAGGCCGCTGAGCTGGGCCGCATCAGCAAGATCTACGACACCGAGCTGGAGCGCTTGCGCCGCCTGTGGGCCGGCGCGCCTGCTGGCTCGCTGGGCCCCATGAACCTGCCGCCGCCGCTGCCGGTGAAGCCGGTGCCCAAGCCGGCCGCGTCCGGCGGCTCGGCAGCCAAGGCCAAGTAAGAGCGTCAGCCGCCCGACAGGCGCTGACGCAGCAGTTCGCCGGCCTGCGCCGGGTTGGCCTTGCCCTTGCTGGCTTTCATGACCTGGCCGACCAGCGCGTTGAAGGCCTTGTCCTTGCCGGCACGGAACTCCTCGACGCTCCTGGCGTTGGCCGCGATAACCTCGTCGACAATGACCAGCAGCGCACCCGTATCGTTCATCTGCTTGAGGCCCTTGGACTCGATGCTGGCATCGACGTCACCGGCTTCACCCGACCACAGCGCATCAAAGACCTGGCGCGCGCCGTTGTGCGACACCGTGCCGTCGGCCACGCGCTTGATCAGCTGAGCCAGCAACGCCGGCGCCAGCGCCACGGTCGCGATGTCACGGTCTTCGGCGTTCAGCCGCTTGCTCACCTCGCCCATCAGCCAGTTGGCCGCCAGCTTGGGCTGGCCGGATGCGTCGCGCACGGCCTCATAGAACCGGGCCATGGCCAGGCTCTGCGTCATCATCGCCGCGTCATCGGGGGGCAAGCCATCGGTCTGCTCGAAGCGCCTGGCCATCGCGGCCGGCAGCTCGGGCATGGACGCCTTCACCCACGCCACCCACTCGGGCGCGATCACCAACGGCGGCAGGTCGGGGTCCGGGAAATAACGGTAGTCGTGCGCGTCTTCCTTGCTGCGCATGGCGCGTGTCTCGCCCGTGTCGGGGTTGAACAGCACGGTGGCCTGTTCGATGGCCAAGCCGTCT
>JANOAM010000340.1:0-3001 GCA_031411215.1 Betaproteobacteria bacterium | reverse complement strand
GACAGCGTGCGTTGGGGCAACGACATGTCGGGCTGCTTCAGCAAGATCGAAGCGGAAGAAGCCGCCTGGAACACGGGCAAGGAATACGAACACGGCAACACGGGCTTCCGCCCCAGCGTCAAGGGCGGCTACTTCCCCGTGCCCCCGGTCGACAGCGGCCAGGACCTGCGCTCGGAAATGTGCCTGCTGCTGGAAAGCGTGGGCATCCCGGTCGAAGTGCACCACCACGAAGTGGCCAATGCCGGCCAGATGGAAATCGGTACCAAGTTCAACACGCTGGTGACGCGCGCTGACTGGGTGCAATTGCAGAAGTACATCATCCACAACGTGGCCCATGCCTATGGCAAGACGGCCACCTTCATGCCCAAGCCTATCGTCGGCGACAACGGCAGCGGCATGCACGTGCACCAGTCGGTCTGGAAGGACGGCAAGAACCTGTTCGCCGGCGACGGTTACGCGGGCCTGAGCGACTTCGCGCTGTACTACATCGGCGGCATCATCAAGCACGCCCGCGCGCTGAACGCCATCACCAACCCCGGCACCAACAGCTACAAGCGCCTGGTGCCCGGCTTCGAGGCTCCGGTGAAGCTGGCCTACTCGGCCAAGAACCGGTCTGCGTCGATCCGCATCCCGTACGTGGCCAACCCCAAGGGCCGCCGCGTGGAAGCGCGCTTCCCGGATCCCCTGATGAACCCCTATCTGGGCTTCGCGGCCCTGCTGATGGCGGGTCTGGACGGTGTGGAAAACAAGATCCACCCGGGCGAAGCCGCCACCAAGGACCTGTACCACCTGCCGCCGGAAGAAGACGCGAAGATCCCGACCGTCTGCCACAGCCTGGACCAGGCTTTGGAAAACCTGGACAAGGACCGCGGTTTCCTGACCAAGGGTGGTGTGTTCACCGATTCCTACATCGACGCCTACATCGACCTGAAGATGCAGGAAGTCACCCGCTTCCGCATGGCCACGCACCCGGTCGAATTCGACATGTACTACACGCTGTGAGATCGCGGGGCGCGAGCCCCGCATCTGCGTGCTGGAAGGCGGCCCTGCAAAGGGTCGCCTTTTTCGTTTCACAGGGTCCGCGGTCCCTGCGCCACAATCCGCCCATGCTGAGCCTTCTGGACCGCCGCGTCACCGTTTTTGCCTTGGCTGGCCTGCTGGCCGCCGGCGCCGCATCGGCGCAGGACAACAAGCCCGTGTACAAGTGCCCCGGGGCGACCGTGCTCTACACCGACGCCATGAGCGCGCAAGAAGCCAAGGACAAGGGCTGCCGCACGATTGAAGGCACGCCCATCACCATCATCCCCGCGCCACCTCGGCCGCGGCCGGCCACGGGCAATGGCGCCAGCGCACCGCGTGCCGGCGACACCAAGGTAGACGCCGCCTCGCAGCGCGCGCGCGACAGCGACGCGCGCCGCATCCTGGCGGACGAACTGCGTGCGGAAGAAGAGCGCCTGGCCACCATGAAGAGCGAGTTCAACAACGGTGAGCCCGAACGCAAGGGCGACGAACGCAACTTCTCCAAGTACCAGGACCGTGTCGCCGAGATGCGCGCCGCCATCCAGCGCAAGGAAGCCGACATCAGCGCGCTGCGGCGCGAGATGGCCAAGCTGCCGCAGTGAGCGCCGGGGAGCCGGAGTGAAAGCCGAACGCCTGCTGAAGGGCCTGGATGCCTTTGATCAGCTGGCCACGATGGTGGCCTTGGTGGAGTCCGGCGGCCATTGCCTGGCGGCCAACTCCGCGCTGGAAAACACGCTGGGCGTGTCGCGACGCTCCCTGCAGCGCACCAACGTTTTCGACTGGCTGACCGAACCCACGGCCTTGCGCGACACGGTGCAGATGGTGGCCGGCAACCAGGTGGCCACCAGCCGCTTTGACGCCCAGCTGAGGCGTGCACCCAATGGCGACCTGCCGGTGCACGTCATCGTCAGCCAATCGGATGTGCCGGACTGCGTGCTGATCGAGCTGATCGAGATCGAACAGCAGACGCGGCTGGACCGCGAGGAGCGCGCCCACACGCTGGCGCAGAGCAACAAGGACCTGGTGCGCAACCTGGCGCACGAGATCAAGAACCCGCTGGGTGGCATACGCGGCGCGGCACAGTTGCTGGAGATGGAACTGAGCAGCCGTGAGCTGACCGAGTACACGCGGGTCATCATCCAGGAGGCCGACCGCCTGCAAGCGCTGGTGGACCGCCTGCTGGCCCCGCACCGCCGCCCGCACGTGGTGGCCGACGTCAACATCCACGAAGTCTGCGAGCGGGTGCGTTCGCTGATCCTGGCGGAGTTCCCCAACGGGCTGACGGTGGTGCGCGACTACGACACCAGCATCCCTGAGTTCCGTGGCGACCGCGAGCAGCTGATCCAGGCGGTGCTCAACATCGCGCACAACGCGACCCAGGTGCTGACGGAACGCATCTCTGCGGGCGACGCACGGCTGGTGCTGCGCTCACGCGTGGCCCGGCAGGCCACCTTCGGACGCCAGCGCTTTCGTCTGGCACTGGAATTGCATATCGAGGACAACGGCCCCGGTGTGCCCGAGGACATCAGTGACCGCATCTTCCACCCACTGGTCAGTGGGCGGGAGGGCGGCTCCGGACTCGGGCTCACGCTGGCGCAGACTTTCGTGCAGCAGCATCACGGCACGATCGAATGTGACAGCGTCCCGGGGCGGACGGTCTTCAAGATATTGATTCCACTGCCCTAGACATGAAGCCCCCAAGCTCGCTGCGCTCGCTGCCCCCCAAGGGGGCGCTTGTGGCCTTCGGGCGGCCGTGCGGCCACAAGAGAACCCACCAGGCATGAAACCCATCTGGGTCGTCGACGACGATCAATCCATACGCTTCGTCCTGGAAAAGGCCCTGCAACGCGAGCAGTTCGCCGTGCGCTGCTTTTCCAGCCCGCGGGACGTGATCAAGGCGCTGGAGGACGACACGCCTCAAGTGCTGGTGAGTGACATCCGCATGCCCGGCGGCAGCGGCATCGAACTGCTCACCCAGGTC